>SKVS01000198.1 GCA_007129335.1 Spirochaetaceae bacterium | reverse complement strand
GCCTGAACGGCTTCAATTGCCCTGTGGTAGAGTTTTTGCTGTTCCACAAGTTTGTCCTGGGCTAGTTGGCGTTGTTGTTCTGCTTTTATTCTTTCCTGCAGCTGGGTTTGGAGGTTGGTAAAAAGTCGGGTGTTCTCTATGGCAATGGCAACCTGGTGGCATATATTTTCCATGAGCTCCACCACATCATCGGGATAGGAGTCAAAACTGTAGCTTTGAATGGTGAGTACCCCAATTACCTGTTCGCCCACTTTTAGGGGCATAAATAAGAGGGATGCAGAAATTTTATCGGTAAAGCCTACTGTGGCTGGCACAGGAGAAGAGAGTTCCTCCTGTTTTCGGTGAATTCTTAAGGGATGGCCCGACTCTTTCACTTTATACGTGTAGGTATGGGGGGTAAGGATAGCGGTGGAAACCTCAAACTTCTTGCCCATATCGTACATGAAGGGGATGTACACCTCCTGGGTGTCAGGATCAACGAGCATGATGTGGAAAACATCCACGGGGGTAAGTCTTTTCAGTTGCTGGTATACAACTTCCAACAGGGTATCCAGATCCCTGAGGGATGTTAGGGCGTTTGAAATTTCGGTAAGAATAGATAACTGGTCAATTTTTCGTTTCAGATTAGACTCTATTCTATTTTTTTCCTGAAGTTCCTGTTCCAGGGTCTCCCGCAAATGGGTCTGAAGTACTCCGATGGCCAGTTGCTGGGCAACTTCCTGGGCAATGGTTTCTTCATCCGCTGTAAAATCCTTATTCCCCGAGCGGTCAATAATGAGGGTGCCGAAAAGCCTGCCCTGGGAAAGCAAGGGCAGACAGCGGCTGAAGCGGATACCCAGATCCATGAGGGCTTGTACTATATCATTCGGTTCTTGTTCCGATGCAAAATCCCGAATGGTTACCATTTCGCCTATTTTGAGCATTTTGTAAAGGTTCCAGCCGAAGGTGTCCAGGGAAAAGGAATTGGCAATGGTTATGTCATATCCCGGATCAATGCTGGAGGCTATATGAAGAACAAGGTTCTGTTCTTCCTGGAAAAGGTGGAGACTGGCCCGCTGGCAGGGAATGAGCTGGCGGATTCGATCCAGGGCATCGGTAGCTATTTCAGCCAATGGCCTGGTTGTCAGGAGGGCCATGTCGATGGAATGGAGCAATTTCAATCGGTTTGCGTAAACCTTGAGATCTGCGGCTGCTTTTTTGTCTTCGGTTATATCGTGGCTGATAATTTGAACACAGGGCTGCCCCATGTACTGTATTTTGGAAATAAAACCCCGGTACCAATGAGTTCGATTGAGCTTATCGATAAATCTGTTTTCTACAATGCCTGTTGCATTGGATTTCATGGAAATAAGGTTTTTTATGGTGGATAGTACCCGCTGCAGGTCGTCGGGATGAATCGGGCTCTTTTTCTGGACAACGAGCATTTGCAAGTCTTCAAGGGTATAGCCGGTTTGACGTTCCATTGCAGGGTTGGTGTATAAGAGGTTTCCATGGTAGTCCTGAATAAAAATAATATCTGTTGAGGATTCCACAATGGCCCTGAATCGCTGTTCCGATTCCTCCATGGCTTGAATAGCATGTTTCCGCTCGGTTATGTCTTCTACCGCTCCGTAAATGCCAACCAGACCCTGGTCTTCGTTCCATTCGGGGTGGGCATGGACCCGAACCCATCGGAGGTCCCCGTTTTTGTGGTAGGTACGGATTTCGTGGTCGACTTTTTTGTTTTCCCGTAGCTGTTCCAGTCCCAGTGAATCCAGTTCTTTATCATCGGGATGGATAGTACTTGTCCTGCCGCCTAGTGCAATGAATTCTTCCTTTGTGTAACCGGTTATGGTTTCAAAATTTCCTCCGACCCAGAGTAACTCTACCGAACCGTCGGGATGGATTTTTGACCAGAAAACATAGTCGCTGCTCAGGGTGGAGAGGATTTGCAGGGCAAGAGTATCCTGAAGGGTCGTCTCTTTCAGGGAGGGAAGGTTTCCAGAGGGGGAGATGATCGGCTTTATTTCTGTTACTGGCTTCTTACGGTTCTTTTTCATGTCTTTTTCAAGGTAGATCATAGCCAAGGGAATGCTTGGCACCCATTCCCGTCTTCTGTGAATTATATAATAAACCCTAGTGAAATGTATGGTTTTTATGCCAAAACCAGGAATTAATGCTGCGAAGCTGAATGAGTATCAGCAACCCTGGGGTAAACACTCATATACTAATAGTGAGGAAAATTAGATTAGCACGAGGAGATATGTTATGCCACATAACCAATCAACCACCGACATGAATTATTACTCAGAGGAAGTACATTTTGTCCTTGAATCCCGAAGAACCTGGCTTGTAACCGGGGGAAATCGGGGCATAGGAAGGGCTCTGGTTCAGTATCTGGCCGATCAGGCCCAGCGGGTTTTCCTCGTGGACCGGGATGAATCGGGATTCCTCCCGGCGAACGTAGGTTCTTCTGGTCAGGTAACCTATATCCAGGCAGACCTGGGTATTCAGGCGGAGCTGGACAGGGTACAGGAAGTTGTCAGGGAAGAATCCGAAGGGCTGGATGTGCTGGTGAATAATGGGGCACTGAATCTTGGGGGATTAATGAGCGGTAATTATGTAAAATTCCAACAAACCCTGAATGTGAACCTGGTGGCTCCCTTCTATCTTACCCAGATATTGATTGACCATTTTGTCCCTGGGGGAAATGTAATTAATATTGCTTCTACCCGTGCCTTTCAGTCCCAGGCAGACACCGAGGGATATGCTGCATCCAAGGGTGGGCTCATTGCTCTGACCCATTCAATGGCCATGACCCTGAGGGAGCGAATTCGGGTAAATTCCATTAGCCCCGGTTGGATCGAGACACGAAGCGGGTTGGAACACGAGCCGGCCGATAAGGTCCAGCATCCATCGGGGCGTATTGGGAGACCCTCAGATGTCATCCGTCTTGTTCTTTTTCTCAGTGATCCGGCGAACGATTTTATTAACGGGGAAAATATTATACTCGACGGAGGCATGAGCCGTCAGATGGTCTACCACGGGGATGAAGGATGGAGTTTTACCCCATCTTGAGGCTCAGGTGGTGCTTCGGGGTATGACCACGGGAGTCAGGGTTATTTCTCCTGCCTGGTTCCTGGGTATGGGATTCTCGAAGTAGGTTTTGAGGTAATTGGTCACCGCACGGGCCTGATCGGGAATGAACTGGTTCATGGTCGATATGTTCAAGGCCTTGGCAATGTGCAAATCATCGTAGCCCAGAATTGCCAGTTCCTTGGGAATGGAAATGCCCCGGTTCCTGCAATACTCCATTCCCCCCACAGCCATAGTGTCGGTCAAAAAGAACAGGGCGTCATAGGCTTTCTTTTCCAGAGCCCGTTCTATTGCCTTGAAACCACCCTCCATGGACATGCTTTCAATCCATATATCCGTATCAGAAAAAGGTTCCTGTTCCATACTGGCTGTTTGTTGATTCTGAAAAAAGGCCTTAACCCCGTTCACTCTGTCGCGAAATTTGTCGCTTTTGGCAGGATCGAAGCTGACAAGCCCTATGTTTCGGTAACCTCTTTTCCACAGGAAGGCTGCGCCGTCGTATCCTCCCAAATAGTCGTTATTCATGACGGAAAAGTAGTAGGGGCATCGGGAATGGATGAGCGCTAGGGGTAAACCTTTTTCCAGGAAGTATTGGTGGGTTCGCAGGTCAATAGTGCTGAAAAAGCAGATGACCCCGTCTACCAGGGCTGTCCAGCCCGCATCCTGTTCCAGGAAGGATCCCAGATCGTATTGGTTGCGGGTGTCGACCACCAGGGGATACAGGCCCAGGGGAGTAAGCCCATCCTGCAGCTCTGTCAGAAACTCCAGAAAGAATTCCGAATGAATTACCGGAGTTACCAAAGCAACAGCTCCCTTGCCCCTTCCCCGAGGCTTACCCTTTACGGGTACCTGATAGCCCAGTTCTTCCATGGCCTTGAACACCCTGAGTCTGGTGTCCAGGTGTACAATATGGGGATTGCTCAATACCCTGCTGGTGGTACTAATACTTACCTGGGCTTTTTTTGCTATTTCTTTCAGGGGGATTTTTGCCATAGGTACACCCTCGCCTTGAATGAATAGATTTGTCAATTAATACCGTGCAAAAAATATGCAGTATTTGCAGAGAAATGCGGATTTTTGCAATATTTTTCAGAAAAAGTGGAAATTTTGCCTTGTGAAAATCGGTTCTGAAGGAGTAAAACAGATGTAGAGAATCGCTATGTTTTGTGGTGCGAATTTTGGCCTTGTATGGAAAATATCAAAATGTATGGACGAAAATTGCTATAAAGTCAGGGCAAACGCAGGGCTACTATTGAAAGTGGAAAATACACAAGTCCAGGAGTACTAGGTTGCTCATGACTATAGATTCAAACCAATAACTCGACAACTGTAGAGTTATTGGTTTGAATCTATAGTCTCTCAGTAACTTTCATTCGTTTGCCCTGCGTTTGCCCTGGCTAAAAGTGTGGTTTTCAAAAGGTATTTCATGGGGTTTTCATAGGCTACCAAAGGAGAAACTGTCAGAATTAGGCTTGGGTCAAAATTCGCACCAGTAAGTAAGTATTAAAATAAAAAACACTAAAGAGGAGATAAATCATGGCAGCAAAAATTGTATTGGTCGGTGCGGGCAGCGCACAGTTTGGAATAGGTACCCTGGGCGACATATTTACCAGCCCAACCCTGCAGGGGGCAGAAATATGTCTCCATGATATTAACCCTGCAACCATGGAAGCGGTACGACAGCAGGCCCAAAACTATTTGGACAGGTATAATTCAGCAGACCGCCAAAACCAGCGGATCATGGCCAGCCCGGCTGGAACCGAGGTAGTCAGTAATCGAACCATACCCGAGAAGCTGGATTTTACCCTGACCGCAACCACTGACAGGGCGCAAGCCTTGAACAAAGCAGATTTCATTATTATTTCCATAGAAGTTGGGGACCGGTTCAAGCTTTGGGAAGAGGATTGGCGCATACCCCAGCAGTATGGAATAAACCAGGTCTATGGGGAAAACGGCGGCCCCGGAGGCGTTTTTCACTCCCTGCGAATCATACCTCCTATTCTCGATATCTGTACCCAGGCTATGGAACTGTGCCCTGATGCCCATATTTTCTGTTATTCCAATCCCATGACGGCCATTACCACCACGGTACACCGGGCACTACCTGGGATAAAATTCACCGGCTTGTGCCACGAAATTGCAAGTCTCGAGCGTTACCTTCCTACCATACTGAACAGGAGCTTTGAAGAGCTGGATCTTACCGCCGCAGGTTTGAACCACTTTAGCTGTTTGT
>SKVS01000403.1 GCA_007129335.1 Spirochaetaceae bacterium | reverse complement strand
TATGTTTATTGCTGGTCCCAGTACAACACTCACCCCTTCAGCTTTTGCCTCCATGGCAATCAACTTGCCCATGAGCTCAACGAGGTGTACGTCCCAACTGTTGGCCACTGTCGCTCCGGCTGGAAAACAGGTCGAAGGGACGCTCTTATTCAAACCCAGGTGGTCAGCCTTGCCAACCTGACGTCGCAATCCGTGGGGGCCATCGGTAAGCATTATTCGGGGTATGCCCAGTCTGGGCACGCCTTTGGTGTACCAATAACCATCACCGGAACAGAGGCTGGCTTTTTCTTCCAGGGTCATGGAGTGTATGAGATACTCGATTTCTGGTTCGGAGAAAGAAGTTGATTGTTCTGAATTATCATATACATCATGCATACCATATTGTATACGTAGTTTTGATGCCAAGTCAAATAGAAAATAATCGGAATCCTGTAGTTTTTAATACGGGGAGAAGCTCAGGGCAAATCTCATTTTGCAAAGCCTTACACAAAAACCACACGGCTTTAAAGCAAGTCCAACACCTGGGCTTTCGTTTCGGAAGTCAATATTTCCAACAGGGCTTTATCCAGTTTTACCTCTTCGTCGCAGTTGAGAATAGATTGTTCTTCTTCCTTGGTAAGCCCAAACTTTTTATTGAGCAAAAGGATCAAATAGCTTTGTGACTTTTCTATGCGGCCCTTCCCAATACCTTCTTCAAGACCTTCTTCAAGACCTACTTTATGTCCTTCTTCTCTGCCAGTGTTGAAGCCGATTTCTTTAGCGTAATTCATTTGCCCTGCATAATCCCTGCGGGCTTTTTCCTGAATTTCAGCGGCAAGGCGAATATGTTCATCATCTACAGCATTTCTATATCGATTCTCCATGGCTAAAACCTCCGTATACTGTTGCTGTATTTTAACTAATAGTGGATTGTTTTCCTCGTGATTGTGAACCATATAGTACATTATTGATACAATTTCTTTGTTTAGGATAGTGCGGTCGCTTAATTTTGACAATCGGGAAAAGTCGAGAAAATGAAATTGAAGATGATCGGTTACTCTTTGGGTTGGATCATGGGTTGCCCGGATTTCACATGGCACGTGTAGTTCTGATGTATGGGGAAACAGGGGGAATCCTGAAAAACTAATTGCTAATGTTGGAACAAGGTTTTGCCAGTCATCACCTTCAAGGAGTTGATCACAGTAGGTTTTACTCCAATAGTACAGAACTCTTTCCAGGTAATTTTTTTGTTGGTTGATTTGTACTTCCACATTAATGTATCTACCCCCTTCTTCCTTGGCACGTACATCGATAATGGATTGCTTTCCATGGAGAAATTCAGTGTAGTTGAATGGGTTTCGAATTACCAGGGAATCAATTGCCGTTTGATTCGAATCCCGCAGAACCGCATTGATAAGATGTCTTAAACATTCGGCACCTTGGGTGCTGCCGAACACATAATGAAAGATTACATCATTGAACATAGTAAGGGAATTGAGCATTATTGCCTCCTGATAGTAATTACCACCAGAAAGCTCCGAACTGATTGAGGAAAACGATAAATTTTGCAGGAACACGAAAGAATCCCTAAATTTTCAAACCACCGTGTCAAAAAACCGGCGGATACCTGAGAGAACCTCATCAACAGGACCAATGGATCTGCGGGTTTCAGGCAGACTGTTCACGAATAACCTGCCATACTGCTTTTGAACCAACCGCACATCGGTTACCAGAACCACCCCCCGGTCATCGCTTCGGCGCATCAGCCGTCCAAACCCTTGCTTGAACTTCATAATTGCCTCGGGAATGCTCATTTCCATAAAACTGCTTCCACCCCGGCTTTCAATGGCTTCGGCCCGGGCTTTTACAACCGGATCGGTGGGCACCCGGAAGGGCAGGCGGGTAAGAATGAGTAATTCCAGAGAACTACCGGGGGTATCGACCCCTTCCCAAAAGGAGTCGGTGGCGAACAGGACGCTGGCCACATCATCCCGGAAGGTTCGAAGCAGCCGGGTTTTGTCATCATCCCCCTGGCGGTAGCAGGGAATGCCTGCAGAAACCAAGGCAGGCCGCACTCCTTCGTACACCCTGTTCAGCAAGGCGTAGGAGGTAAACAGAACCAGGGCCCGGCCTTCGGATATTTCAATTGCCTGGGTTATGACTTGAATCAGGTAATCCGCGTACTCCAGGCTCGATGGTTCGGGGGCGTCGGTAGGTATGGCCAATAGAACCCGGTTCTGGTAATCGAAAGGGCTGGAAAACAGTCCCCGGATTGGATCGAAGCCAGCAAGCCCTACCCGCCGTTCAAAAAAATCAAACCGGTTATTTACCGCCATGGTTGCGCTGGTGAGCACAATGGTTTCGTAGGGTTCAAACACCGAGTCCCGCATCATTTGGGTAATATCCAGGGGGGTGGATGTCAGGGTTATATAGAGTTCACCGGTGGTGGAGACCCGGTTTTTGTCGATCCAGAATACCAAATCGGGCTGGTCGTAGTACTGCCGGAAATCCTGGCAAAGGCTGGCTATGTCCTCCAGTCGGCGGATCATAACCCGTACATCCCCGACCTGGGGCAGTTCCAGGTCTTCATCGCTTAAGGTTTTCAGTTCCTGGGCAATGTGATCCACCAGAGCCAGCACACCGGCCTGCAACGAGGCAAGGGGCCCAAAGAGCTCCTGGGTTAGCCGGCTGAATTCGGGACTCAAACGGGATTCTCCCTCTGCCTGAGCAGGATGAAGGCGCAGGTTCTGCTGCTCACCCAAAAACTCGAATATAGCCTGTTCGGTGTCCATCATGGTCGACCGGGTAGCATCAATAAGGCTTTCGGCATCGGACAGTTCCAGGCCCACAAAGCTCCGCAGGGCAGGAATAAGACCGAAGCTTTTTCCACCCCGACGGCGCAGGAGCATGTTCAGGAATTTATTCAGGCTGAACCGGGAAAGGCTGCGGCTGAAGTAGCTGGTAGCAGCGTTTTCTATGGTGTGGGCCTCGTCAAAAATAACCCGGGTGAATCCCGGAAGAATAACGGTGTTTTCGTAGCCCATTCCCTGGCTGCGCACCGAGGCGTCGGCAAAAAACAGGTGGTGGTTGGCTACAATGAGCCCTGCCTGGCTGGCTTCCCGCCGGGCTTTCAATAGAAAGCAGTTTTCCCGGGCCCTGCATCGTGCGTGGGAACAGGAGTCCTGGTCCGAATTGATTCGTCTCCACAGGGCATCGGGCACAAAGAAACTCAGGTCGCTTCGTTCCCCGGACTTGGTCATTCCTGCCCAATCGGCCACGAGCTTCAGGGTATCATCATCCTCCCGAAACAGAGAGTCCTCTTCCAGAACCTCATCCAGGCGATTCACGCAGAGGTAATTGTTCCGGCCCTTGGCAAGCACTGCTTTCAATTTGGTACCCAAGAGTTTCTGTACCATGGGAATGTCTTTTTCGATGAGCTGGTGCTGCAGATTGATTGTCGCGGTGCTGACCACTACCCGCTGGTGATTCTTCGCAGCCCAGCTAATGGCGGGCAACAGGTAAGCAAAGCTCTTGCCGACCCCGGTCCCAGCCTCGCTGACCAGGGTCTGGCTGTCATTAAATGATTGGGCAACAGCCCTGAGCATGGCTACCTGGCTTTCCCGGGATTCAAACTGGCTGGAATAGGATTGGAGGGCACCGCCGGGTTCGAGTATGCCCGCAAGAATGTCCGGGTTCAACTGTTCCGATTCGGGTTCCCTATATGCCTCGGTAATAATGTACACCCGGGAACCCTGGTTATCAATGAGCCAGCTGCCAATGCCTTCCTGGGCCAGGATTCCAGCCACATCCAGGTCTGCCTGACTGGGAACAAGAACTCCTGAGGGGTGGTTGTGGATGATTACCCGGGAGGAAAACTCATCGATTTCCTGGTCCGTATTTTCGTCTTGGGAGTCATTGGATTGTGTGTTGCCGTGGATTTTTAGTGCCTTGCCAACCTTGCTCTTGAGCATATGCAGCATAGGCGCGGGTACCTGGTTGAAATTTCCCCTGCTTGCAGGCCAGGCCCGAAATATGACCCCATCGGCATCGGCCAAACATACAAACATGACCTCCCGGCCCCCGGCTGCCCGGATTTCGGCGCGAATGAGTTCCAGGGCATTGGGCTCTATGCGGCTTTCCGCTGGGTGACCAAGGTCAGGCGAAGAGTCTGTGTGAACAGTTGTACTGTCAGCAGAACCCTGCCCATCGGGGGAGGCCGGTGTAACTGGCTGTGGTGCGGATTTTGTCTCAGGTTTCGTTGCAGTCTTGGTTGCATTCTTGGATGCAGACTTTGTAGCAGGCTCTGCAACTGGGTTCTCTGACTGCTGTTCCGTTTGGGTGGATTTTTTCTTTCTTGGCATTTGCGAAAGCAGTTTAGCCCAAAGCGCCGGGATTATCCAGAATTTCCCGGGTCATTCCCAGCAAAAGTTTTGCCAGCCTGGCTTCGGCGGTTTTGCCTGTTTCTACAACCTCCCCATGATCTAAAGATGCATGGCCAAGTCCCGCTGCCTTGTTGGTTATGACCGAAATTCCAGCAACATTCATGCCCAGGTACCGGGCGCATAGTGCCTCAGGGACCGTAGACATACCCACTGCATCAGCTCCCAGGGTACGGTAGGCCCGAATTTCCGCAGGGGTTTCGTAGCTTGGACCAGTTACCGCAAGGTAGGTTCCCCGGCCAAGCAGGGGGTCCAGACCAAGGGCCAGGTTTTGAAGTCCCCGGTGGTACACCTCCGACATGTCGGGAAATCGGGGGCCGAAGGAGTCGTTATTCGGCCCCATGAGGGGATTGGTGCCCAAAAAGTTAATATGGTCTGTAATGAGCATGAGATCCCCGGGATTCAGTTCGTGACTTATTCCTCCAGCAGCATTGGTGAGCAGCACGGTTTGTACCCCAAGAGCTTTCAGCAGAAAAATGGGAAGAACCACCGAGTCCATGGAATGGCCCTCGTAGTAGTGAAACCGGCCTGCCATAACAGCGGTTTCTGTGCCGATCTTCAGCACCCCTTTGTGACCGGCAACCGTAGCCACAGGATACCCGTCTATTTCATGGTAGGGAATTTCCACACCCTGGAATTGGTCAACAATGTTGGAAAGCCCCGAGCCGAGCACCAGACCTACCTTGGGACTGGCTTGGGTTGATTTTCGTATTGATACAAGGGCCTGTTCGATGGTTTTTTGGTAGTCGGGGTTCATGGAGTACCTGCCTTGGTTGAATTGGTGTAAGAGTACGTTCACAGTATAACCTAGAATTTCCGGGGATACTGGAATTACTGGTGGTGTTTGTTCAAAATAGAATGAACGTGGCAAATCTAATCACGAATCAAAGCCGGACCGCTGAACACCATGCCAGTAAAGGAAAAAGCAGGGTGTTCGGTACGC
>SKVS01000176.1 GCA_007129335.1 Spirochaetaceae bacterium | reverse complement strand
ACCGACGCCCTGGTAACTTCCCCCGATGGAAAATGGATAACCTACCATAGAAGAACGAGCACAGCCTTCGGGGATCTTATCTTGGTCGAGGTCAGCACAGGACGAGAATTTACCGTATCCAACCGGGTGGAACTCAATCTGAGAACCCCGGTTACTTCATGGAGTCCCGAGTCGGATTTTTTCATGTACCACAAAGGAAATAGAATTTTCTATTTCAGCATTGACCAATATTTAAATAACCGATTATTGAATGAAGAGTTCCGGAGTCTGGGAAGTGGACAGTTGTCCAGTATTTTTTGGGGAACCGACAATGAACTGTACTATATTAGCGGATCTCTGGTTTATCAGGTTTTAGGAGTTGAATTCTTTACCCGAAGCCTCTACCAGGAATTTCTGAAGATCGGAACCCTGGTTGGGAGCATACCCTTTAACTTCGACCCAAATTTTGACCGGTTCTGGATAAACCATGACGGAACTCAGCTCCTGCTGGATAAGGGCGGCAGAAGCATTTATCTGTATTTCCTGCAAAACAATGATTTTTCAGCTCAGCAAAAGGTAATACAGCTTCCCTTTTTGCTTCTGCCTCGCAATACCCGAGTTACCCAGGTCCTCTGGTCATCCCAGGGAATTATTACCTTGCTGACCCAGAGCCTCGATGCTGGGCAGAATACCTCCACCATTTACCGACTGGATGTTTCAGAACAACGGGATCAGTATCAGTTTGAACGGATTACCGATCCCACAGCCTTGGGAATAGAATTAAGTCCCCGGGAAAACCGGGTGGCCCTTATGAGGCTGGACAGGGTTGAAATACGGAATTACCAAACCTGGACAGTAGAACGAACCTTTATGCATACCGGTCCCCTGAAAACGGTATTTCTCACCGATGATCAGCTGATCATTGCGGGCAGCCTGTTCGGAGAGCTGGTAAATATTCAAGCTAACACCAGCAGGTTTCTGTTTTTCAGCCAGCTGAGAACCTTGGGTTTTGCCCAGGATAACGGTGATATTACCGCCATCCAGGGCACTCGGGTCATGAGGTATGACCGGGAAAACAAACTCTGGCTCGACGGTTCTTCAGGAGTTACCGGCGCACCCCAGGCTTCCCGGATCTTTGCCCCGCCCCAGACTTCGAGTCCGGATTTTCGGGTTTATTTGGAAAACCTTTCTTCAGGAAGTTATGGAAACATGATCATGGTTCGTAATATTCGGGACATTGGTACGGTAAGCCTCTTCGATCCCCCGGTAACCCGGTATGAACCCTTTCCCCTGCGGGATGATCCCATATCCTTCAGCCCCTTCATCCATGGATCCCGAATTCGACGCAGAGAAGTGAGCCTGGTCTTTAATGCAATTGACTCGGTGGAGGGCTTAACAACAATTCTGACCACCCTGAAAGATTATAATGTCCGGGCAACATTCTTTGTAAACGGAGAGTTTATCCGGAGGAACCCCGGAGCGGTTAGGGAAATTGCCGAGTCAGGACACGAGGTAGGTAATTTATTTACGGTCTACTTTGATATGTCCGATACCCGGTACCAAATTACCAGCCAGTTTATTCGCCAGGGCCTGGCCCGAAACGAGGATGAATTTTACGAAGTAACAGGGAGAGAACTATCCCTGCTCTGGCACGCACCGTATTATTTTACCAGCCCAACAATCCTTCAGGCTGGAAATGCAATGAACTATACCTATATTGGACGGGATGTAGACAGTCTCGACTGGGTACCCAAAAGAGATGCTTCCGGCATTTCTAGACTATACTTTCCCAGTGCAGAACTGATAGAATCGGTCATTGAAAGAAAAAAACCAGGTTCTATCATTGCAATGACCTTAGGCCGCCCGGGAGATGATCGGCCTGACGGCGGACGGGACGACTACTTATTCAACAAGCTGGACATTCTCCTTAATGGTCTTATCGAACGAGGTTACTCGGTTGTACCGGTATCGACACTGATGGATAGAGCGCGATAACAAAAGAAGGAAAGGAAAAACCATGCCAATAGCAAATTACCAAGCCAGTGCTTATAAACAAACCAGGGTAAAAACTGCCGGACCTGGGCAGCTGGTTGTCATGTTGTACGACGAGGCAATACGCCAGCTTGAGGCTGCCGCAGAGCTTCTGGAAAAAAACACAAAACAGCTGGATCAGGTGAATAATGCAATTTTGAAAACCCGGGATATTATTACCGAGCTCATGGTTTCCCTGGATATGGAAAACGGTGGGGACTTTGCCCAGACCATGTTCAGTCTCTACCTTTGGTTTAATGAGCAGTTACTCGAAGCAAACCTGAAGAAGGAATCCCGTTCTGTCAGAATTATTGCCCAGCAATTAACCCAAATTCGGGATGCCTGGTCCCAGATTGCAGGGACAACAAACGTTCAGCCCCAAGAACGCTCAGGGGTCAATATAGCCGGATAGGCAAGAGGAATACTCCAAATGATCTTAACAGAAACAGAAGTAGAACAGCGCATTACCCTGCTGCGCCGCTTTCGGTCCATGCTGGAAGAACAGCGGTCAAAGTTCAAGAACTATTTATCGATCCTCGATGTTCAGGAACAGGCGGTAGCCCAAGGCGATACAGAAAAAGTTACCCTCCACGCTGAAATGGAACAGGCAATCCTGAATGAAATCCTGTCCATGCAGAAGGTTATTGATCCCTTACAGGAAATGTATCACTACAATTTCCCCGGAGGAGACAAAGAAATTACCGAGTTACAGGAAAGTTTAGGAAGACTCCAGGATCAGGTACTCCAAAGGAACGAACAAACCCGAGCCTTCCTTCAACGGAAGAAAGCTGAGCTTCAGAACCGAATCGCTGCCCTGCGTATACCCCGGAACCAAAACTCCATGTATTCAGCAAAAGGACATGCAACCCTCTTGGACATTCGAGCATAGAAACGATGGCAAGATTATTCGAAAAAACCCGTCTGGGTACCCTGGAACTCCGGAATAGACTGGTTATGGCTCCCATGTGTATGTATTCCTGTCCTGAGCAGGATGGAAGGGTAAAGGATTTCCACGTCATACACTACGGAGCAAGAGCTCTGGGCGGTGTAGGCTTGGTCATTTGCGAAGCCACTGCCGTGAACCCCGAAGGCAGAATTAGCCCTGAGGATGCGGGACTCTGGAACGATGACCAAATCGAGCCCTATTCCCGGGTTGTAGATGCTATTCATGCTGGAGGAGCAAAAGCAGGCATCCAACTAGCCCATGCAGGAAAGAAATCCCGGGGGACTCCCCATCCTTCTGCTCCCAGTCCCATACCTTTCAGCGACGATTACCCAGCTCCAAAGGAAATGAAGGCCCGGGACATAGACCAGGTTGTTCATGATTTTCAAAAGGCCGCCTCCCGGGCAGTGAAAGCTGGCTTTGATATCCTGGAAATACACGGAGCTCACGGATATTTGATCAATAGCTTCCTCAGCCCCCTTACCAATCAGCGACACGACGAATACGGGAAAGACCGCATGCTCATTCTGGACCAGATCTTCGCAGCAATTCGGGAAGTCATTCCATCCACAACTCCAATTATTCTGCGAATTTCTGCCAGCGACTGGGCTGAGGACGGCAACACCCCCGAGTCACTGGCCCGGGATTTATCCCGAGGTGTGCTGGAGCGCCATGGTATCAGTGGACTCCATGTTTCCTCTGGCGGGGTGGTTATGGCTCCCATTACCCCCTATCCCGGATATCAGGTAGGCATGGCCCATACCATGGGCTCCCAATTAAACACTAAAATCATTGCAGGAGGCATGATCGACTGCCCCGACCTTGCAGAATCCATAGTCCATGAAGGAAGAGCTGATTTTGTATTTCTGGGACGTGCCCTGCTCAGAGATCCAAACTGGCCGCTCAGGGCTGCCAATCGCCTGAATGCTGATATTGACTGGCCCCGGCAATATCTCAGAGGAAAGTTCTCCCCCTGACCGGATATTCTGAATCGAAGAACAAACCGATTGCCCAAATTCCCTTGGTACGGTAGCCTAGGTTCCATGTTTAATCCTCAGAGCAAGCCCTTAATTGTACAAAGTGATGCAACCATACTCCTGGATGTCCATGACCCGGGGGCAGAAGATGCTCGCAGAATTCTGGCAGCCTTTGCTGAACTGGAAAAAAGTCCAGAACATATTCACACCTACCGTCTGAGTAATTTAAGCCTTTGGAACGCTGCTTCAGCGGGACTGGACGGCGAAGAAATCATTGCTCGCCTAAAAGAGTGTAGCCGATTCCCCCTTCCCGGGAACCTGGTAAGCTCAATAATCGATACGGTCAATAAGTACGGCAGCCTCAAACTGTTTCAGACCTCTGTGGACAAAATATTATACCTTCAGGCCAAAACCCAGGCTTTAGCAGCGGAATTAGCAGCTCACCCCAAATTAAAACCCTTGTTCCTCCCGGAAGAACTGCTGCCCGAGGGAACCATAGAAATTTACCAGACAACAAAACAAGCTGAAGAAGTCTCCCGGAGTAAGGGATTTTTCATACCGCTGTTCCATCGGGGTACAATTAAAGAAACCCTCATTAAAATTGGGTATCCAATACAGGATCTAGCCCCCCTGAAAGACGGAGAGGCCCTGCCAATCAGTCTTCAGGAGCGGCTGCAAAATGGTCAAGTCTTCGAAATACGGGATTACCAAAAGCAATCGGTAGACGCTTTTTTGGGTGATCTTCAGCCCGGGACCGGATTCGGCACTATTGTACTTCCCTGCGGTTCGGGGAAAACCATTGTAGGTTTGACCGCCATGGAAAGGGTTGGGCAGGAAACCCTGATCCTTACCTCCAGTACCACTGCAGTACATCAATGGATGAGGGAAATTCGGGAAAAGACCTCCATTGATCACTCAGTCCTGGGGGAATACACCGGAGCAAAAAAAGAAATTCTCCCGGTTACCGTGGCAACCTACCAAATTCTGACCTGGCGAAACGGGCAGAATGGGGAATTTCCCCACTTCGATCTGCTCCGGGCAAGAAACTGGGGACTCATTATTTATGACGAGGTACATCTGCTCCCGGCTCCGGTATTTCGCATTACTGCTGAGCTCCAGGCCGTCCGCCGGCTGGGACTGACAGCAACCCTGGTTCGGGAAGACGGATTGGAAAAAGAGGTTTTCAGCCTCGTGGGCCCGAAACGCTTCGATATACCCTGGAAAGATTTGGAAGGAAGGGGGTGGATTGCCAGCGCTGAATGCGTTGAATACCGGGTAGACCTACCCCAGGACCTCCACATACCATACGCGGTGGCTGATCTTCGACAAAAATTCCGTATTGCCGCGGAGAATCCCCGGAAAAATGAAATTATTCATCAAAATTTCTCAATACTATCAGAAAAAGAAAAGGAGCAGTTCTTTTCCTCTTATGTTTCAGTATT
>SKVS01000249.1 GCA_007129335.1 Spirochaetaceae bacterium | reverse complement strand
CGGGTTGTTTCGTACTGCTGATTGTGGTAACTGGTTGTACAACTACCGTCTTTCAACAGCTGTTTAGCCCTGATCCAGCAGGAAGGGCTGTCAGGCTCAAGACCATTGAGCCGGGGGAGTATTATACCTTTGGAACTACGGGAACCATGGCATCCCACGGAACTCTTGTTCTGCGAGATGTATATTTTCTTCCTCATGCCGAGAAAATCCTGACCCTTGGTTATTCTGAACAAAGGCGTGATACCCTGATTGAGCTGTTCGATCTTGCAAATGGCGAGGTTGTCCAAACCTGGATTCAGCCGGCAGATTGCTTGCTGTATCCCTGCAATCGGGTATCTCTGTGTATTCATTGGGTTCAGATGGATCTTATTCTGAACTTGTCCAGTATCCCCATCCCCATTATATCGAAAGGTTAAACACAAACGATGACGCCCGGATTGCTCGAATAATCCACTGGCTTGTATTCAGTCCGAATAGTGATTTTCTCTATGTTCGAGCAAGTTTACCCGGTGATATCGGATCCCTATGGGCTTTCCCCATTTCTCATCCTGAAGCGAAACCTTTTGCAATTCGCACGGACAGGGAAATTTATCGCCAGCGCTACCAGAGTTTCGCCGGGCTTACGGTTCTCCCTCAATCAGGGCAATTACTTTCCTGGGAATGGCCGGTTGGCAATGCAGAGCCGTTTCGGATAACCCTGTGGAATCCCGATAGCAACAGAGGATTGCTGGCCCAGACTATTCTCAGGGGTCCAAAATCATTCTTCTTTACCAATCATGCTCAAAATTCCGCCTGGTTACCCGCCAGGGTCTTGTCAGAAACACGAAGTGGTGAAACCGATGTATGGATTTTCAGCGCAGCAAGTCTCCAACCCGATGTGATCGTTACCGGTTCAATACAAAACATCGACAGGAATATTTCGGTAACCCAGCAAACCCGAATGTCCCATGCCCTGATGAGCCCTTCTGGCCGCTTTCTGGTTATGGGTTATTCGAATGGAACTATCGATGTATGGGATCGCCAGCAAAGAAAGCCGGTTGCCACCTTTGATATCAGATTTGAGGGGAATAGACCTGAGCGATTGATAACCCGGTGGTAATAGACTTCGCTGCGGAGTTACTTGCCTTGCCATAACAACCAAATTGCGGGATGCTGATAGGACTATAGCTGCGATATCAGCGTTCCCGACCTCTGTATAACCAAGGCAAAGCATTGCCATCAAAGTCAAAAAGGGCCAGGTTTTCCCACATGGATCCGTGCCCGGGGACCGGAATCCATTCGGCTCCCCAGTACATTACCCCTGATGTACCAGCAACAACCATTTCCTTTATAAACTCTTCAAGATACTGTTTTTGCCCTTCGGGGGTTGCTGGGTATTCTGGTAAAAGAAAGCTACCTCTGCCAAAAACATTATGGGTTGAATCTCCCCAGTCAAATGTCCAGGGATAAGCGGTTTCGACTATGAGCACCGGTTTTTGGAATATATCCATGGTTGATGATACGGCCTCAACTACCTCATCGAATCCAGACAAAGAAAAGAATGGGTAATAGGATAGACCCACGATATCGTATGGAATATTCCGCTGTTCAATGTTTTTAAAAAACCAATATTGGGAGTTTTTGTCCGAACCTGATTGATGATGCAGGACAATCGAAATATTGTTTTCCGTATCAACATCCCGTATACCCTGAATTGCAGAGGCAAGAAGCTTTGCAAAATTATCCCAGTTTTCATCAGCATCACCACCAATTCTCCCATCTTCCCATAAGAATCCTGATGCAATTTCATTACCTGGCTGAACAAAATCGGGCAGTACTCCAGCAATTTTGGTGGTTTCAATTACTTCCTGGGTGTAGGTGCGTATTTCAAGCTTGAGTTCTTCAAAGGTCAAGTCTTTCCATGCGGAGGGCTTGGATTGGTTTCCAGGATCGGCCCAGGTATCTGAATAATGAAAGACCAGCATAACCTTCATTCCCTGGGCCTTTGCTCTTTGCGCCAGTGCAATATAGTTTTGAACAGAAGCTTCACCCTTGGGATGGTTGTTCCAGACACGTATTCGCACGGTGTTGATATTCCCTTCTTTAAGGATCTGAAAAAAATCCATGGGGACTCCGTTAAATGAGTATGTAGCACCCAGGGCCTCAATTTCGGGAAGGTACGATATATCAGCCCCAACGATGAAGCTGTCCGGGATTTCTGGATATATGCCCTCCATGCTGTTACTTGAGCATCCCGAAAAAGCAAGCATCAGAGCAAGTAACAAAATCATTGCTCCTGTCTCCAGTTAGCTAATCCCTGAACCAAACGCTCTAATCCCCGGGAAAAAACACCTGGTTCCTTGAGCAGACTCAGCACCACTGCTCCCCACTCATCTATCCCGTACAAATACCCCGGGTGAACTAATACTCCAAACTTTTCCAGCAGAAACAATGCTAATGCTTCATCACTCTCAGGGTTCAGCCAATCAATAATCAGAATCCGGTGAATGCCCCCGGCCAGGAGCTCCTTGCTGTCCTCAGACTCAACACCTTCCAGGCCAGTGCGAATGTCCGGCCGGGATTCCAGTGCAGTTAACAGACTGTGATGATTTTCTCTCAGCACACCGGCAATGCGCTCAGTAACCCCAGCAGGGTCCATGGCTTGATTCAGGAGTTCCGGTAACAGGTGCTGGGACAGGCTGTTGCAGTTCAGGTAGGTGTCGTTTGCCAGCTCAAGACCATGGGCCAGCACCTCAGGAATATTGTGGTGCCAAATCCAACTGAGTTTCAAATCCGGGGATGCACAGAGCTTGGAAATTCCGTTAATGATAAACTGACCGGGTGTGCTGGTTCCTCCCTGGTCCTCGGGATCCGCTGTTGAACCAGGCAACTTGGGAACGCCCGGGCTCACAAAACCCCTCAGTGCCCTGGAATCAAGACTCGGCAGAGTTCCTGCCTGGACAAAGGGGCGGAACACCTCATCAATAATCAAAAAAATGTTCCAATTTTGGCAAATGGCGTACAAGGCTGTCAGTGATTCCTTACTGACCAGTGAGCCGGTAGGATTATTCGGGCTGATGATAATAATGAAACGGGTGGTGGGTTGAATCAGGCTTTCCAGAACATCCAGTTCCGGCTGCCAGCCGCAATCGGGATCCAGAGGATAGAAATCCGGTTCCAGACCAGCATAGCCTGCAAGTTCCTCAAACAGGGGGTAGCCGGGCAGGGGCAAGAGAACACGGTTGCCCGGTTCAGCGATTTGGGTAAACAGCAGACTGTAGGCCTCACTTGATGATGCGGTCAGCAGCAGGTGCTCCGGATCAACAGCCACACCCTGGTGTTCGTAGTAGCGGGATATTGCCCTGCGGGCTGTCAGACTGCCCCGGGCCTCGGGTTTGTAGGCCCGGTTACCCAGGAGGTTGTCAAAATATTCGGTGCATAAGCCCTTGAGGGGTTCGGGATCGGGAAGAAATCCGTTAGCGTGGAAATCGCTGTCGATTAAGTTCAAGTACTCCCGGCCTTCTTCTGCAAAGCTGTTCAGGGCTTGGTGGAGGGCATTGGTCATTGATAATCCTGGAAGGGATTCCAGTCTGGAAACACCCAGTCAGTGGCATTGACCGTAAAGCCTGTTTGCTGAACCTCCTGAATTGCCTGCTCCAGATTTGCCGTCAGCTGTGTTTGATAATCCGTGAAATATCCGGTCAGCCGGTAATTGTTGGCAAGGAAAAAATCCCTCAGAGCATTTCCCAGCAGAGGGGATATGGTGCGGGCCGCAAAGCGATTCAGGGTTTCAATGTTGCCTGGATTTCTCAACAGGGGCGAGGGAAGGACATGGGTATTGCCTTCGGTTAACTGGACAAGGCGGAAGAAATGGTCCGATCCATACAGGTTCTTCTGCCCATTCAGTGCAGGAATGGGAGTAAGGTCCACGGAGTTCCTCAGCAGGAGGGGATAGTAATCCCTGGTCAGGAACTCAAAGAACTTCACGCTTTGCTGGGGATAGGGACTGTTCCGGCTCACCGCAAAACCGTTCTGGCTTCCCCCTTCCACTCCCCACAGAGCCAGATTACCCTGGTATCCCGGCAAATAGGAAAGGGTGAAATCAAGGTCTGGATGATCTCTCAGTAATTCCTGGAGTCTCCAGGATCCATCCACCAGAAATCCTGCCCTGCCCTGGAGCCATTTTGCCAACGCGCTGGACCGGGACTGTCCCAGGAAGTCCGGATCCATAGCACCAGATTGAATGAGCGACTGGAATAAAGCGACCGCTGGATCGAGCCCCGTACTGTCGAACAGGTTGCCGGTTGTCCAATTTATGAGCATACCAGGAAGGTGCTCGGCCGGCACTCCGTAGGGATTTGCTGTGGTGGCCCATTGGAACAAGAGTCTCTGATTGAACCATTCGGAGGTAAATCCCAGGGTTAGCCCGGCAATGTTTCCGGCGCTTTGCCGGTTTATGCCCATACTTTGTGCAATCAGCTGCTCCCAGGTTGTGGGAGGATTGGCTGGATCGAGGCCGAATTGTTGAACAACTTGATTGTTCGTATACAGAAAAAGACTTCCCCGGCGAAAAGACCGGTCTGGCCAGACATAGATGAGGTCATTCACCGTGGTACTGCCCTCCCACCAGGATGCAGGATCGAACTGGCTGGTGAAACCCGCAGAGAAATGGGAGTTGAGAAATTGTACATGGTTCAAGCTGACCATGCGGGCCAGGGGCGCGGAATTATGCATTTGGAAAATATCCGGGAGAGTCCGGGTTTCCATAGCCTGCTTGAGCACTCCAGGATAGGCATCGGCACTGAATTCCACAAGGTTAATAGTAATATTCGGATTTTGTTGATGGAACCGTCCAATGCTCTCGGTCAGAAGAGGAACCGTTTCCGGCGTACGTACCCACATGGTCAGGGTAACAGGTGCTGCATCCGGTTCTTCCCGAACCATGGTAACCGTGGGGTCCGCCCGGTAACATGAGACAATAAAAAAGGGCAGGACGAGAACCAGTACAAGGCGGGGAAACCTCGGTCTGACCATGGTATTCTTGTGGATCATACCGTAACTATAACAAAAAAAGATAGGAATTTCCTGATGTGCCGGTGATTTTCCCCTTGGTCCCTGCTGCAGAGGTTCAGGATGAAGCGGCTGTTTCTGCGCACAAAAAAACCGGCATCCTGGGGAGGATGCCGGCGGATTTCCTGCATGTTGCCATGGGACCTGCATGTTGCCATGGGACCTGCATGTTGCCATGGGAACAAATTTACCCGGAAAGGCGCGTTTGTTCGGTCCATGACATGGGTTTTTAGAACCGGAATGCCCGCTTGCCGGGGAATTCGGCAGTTGTTTCCAGCATGTCCTCGATTCTCATGAGCTGGTTGTACTTGGCAACCCGGTCGGTTCGGCTCATGGATCCGGT
>SKVS01000316.1 GCA_007129335.1 Spirochaetaceae bacterium | reverse complement strand
TTCCGCTCCAATACCGAACTACCCTGACCAGGGACTTCCTTTGCCAACATTCCTCCCAAAAACACCGGCTCTTCCGGTCATGTCTTCCTGACTGTTCTTTACTGTTCCTAACAGTTCATTCCCTACTCTGGTATCGGTTAACCCAAATACCCAGCTTCTAGAAACTCAGGGGAGCAAAATACCCCGATTCATCCCGACCGCTCTTCGTTAGATGATTTACTTCTACCTCGACAGGAAGATAACGCCTTCCGAAGTCTCCGTCAAATCGAGAGGTAAATTCCAGCCAGTATCTTGGGGGTAAGAGATTTCTTAACCCTGCTAATACCTCTTCTACTGGATCTTCAAAATATCGATAGACTACCCCACCGGTCTGTTCAGCTAAATAGGAAAATACCGGATCGATTGGGTTGTTTCCTAATGCGATGAATACAAAACGAATACCATGGTTTTTCATATAGGCCTTGGTTTCTTCCAGACCGAATTGACGAAAAGACTGTTCGTTCATTCTCCCGTCTCCCAGAACAAAAATATTCCTCAATGCATCTTCCCGGATAAGGGAATTCGCCGCCATTCGGACAGCCAGATCCAGTGCCCAATCTGGGTCGTAGGAAATTGAACGAACAAGATTTCGGGCATCCGATGGAGTACCCCTGGAAGTACGGAGGTATTGAGGAACAGCCCCTCCAAGAAGAACCTGAACAGGATCGGTTGGAGGCAATTCCCTCCAACTTGTTTCCAGAAAATCAATAACACCAGTACGATAGCCTTCGGAATTCATTGATCGGTTTGGTAATACTATAATTTCGTTTGCCATTACGTCCAAATGGTATCCCCGCCCTATGACCGAGCTCGAGTCAATAGGAACTCCTCCCTCTGTCAAACGAAAGTTCACCCCATCCAATCCTAATAAACCTGTCCCCAGTCGATCCTCAACGGTAACCTCGAGGCGGACCCTGGGGAAATTGTCAGCAATAATACGGTTAATTTGGACGTGTAAGCCTGAGTACAGCCCAGATAACCGGGATAGAACCAAAATTTCCCGCTCTACTGCATCGCTGAGAATAAAGTTTCCCGAGGCATCTTTTTGCAGATCAATAAACCCCCGCTGTTCCTGATTTGGGGCATCATAAATGAGAATCAGGGAATCGTTTTCCGGATAATAGCGAAACACTCGATTTCTTGTAACCAGATAAAAATGATTTTCTTCCACAAAGAAGTTTTCACTATCGCGTAATTGAGCTGAACGGTAACGGCGAAATTCATTACCAAAACCATCGAATTGAATTACTTCTCCCAAATCCGGGGTATTGTTCAAGACGTATAACCGTCCTTCATGCCATTGAATCCCTGCGATCCGGTGAAACATCCGTTCGTTTCCAAAGGAAAGAACATACTCTCCGGTAACGGTCCATTTTTGAATCCTTTGGTTTCCATAGTCGGTAATAAACAAGTATCCCTGGGGATCGTAGGTTATGTGCTGAGGACCAAGAAATTCACCCGGGCCAATTCCCTTGGTTCCAAAGCTGGTAAGAATTGCTCCATTGGTACCATTGATTATGTGTACCTGATCGCTGCGAAAAGATGTAACGGCTAAACGGTTATCTGAGATAAGGGTTATGCCCATTGGACCGGCGAAGCCCCCAAAGCCGCCACTGAATGTTTGACGCAATCGACCATTTGCATCGTATACCTGTATGGAATTTTGGGTAAAATTGCTCACGTACATCCAGCCGTCGGATCTTCGCTGGATCATGCCGGGCATAGACCTGTTGCCTAAAGGTTCATTATTCTGATTTACCTGGGTACCAAGTCGTATATTAGCAGCTGCACCGGGGAGGGTCAGGGAAAATGCTGCAACAGGGAATAATTCCTGGTCTTCTCTGATTTCCTGACCAAAGCCCCTGCGGATATTCAAGGTAGTCATGAAGGACTGCAGGGCAGGAGATCCCCCACCAGCTCGGGTAACCTGTTGCCATTCTTCATCTGCCGCTTCTTCAAATCCACTGAAGAAATATGCACGCCCCAACCAGAGCCGGGCAAGAATGTCATCGGGTTTGAAACTGAGAGCCCGCTGGAAAGCTACAATAGCATCGTTCACCCTCCCTGAATGAAGGAATAACACCCCATCGCGAAATGCTGAATCGGCGTATACCCGGTCAAAATCCAGGTCAGTCGCCCCACCGGGTGCCTGGGAAAACAACAGAGTTACCAGGAGAGCGAATAGAATCAGGAAAACAGTCTTATTTCTTTTGTTGCAATTCATGACTTTTTTCTATGACCGCCTTTATATGTTTCCGGATGTCTTTATTATCGGGCCATTGTTTTTTTGCCTCCCTCAGGGAATGGAGGGCTTCTGAAATATTGCCTATGCGATATTGAACCCAGCCAAGGGTATCCAGATAGGCGGGGTGATTGGGTTTTTTTTCCAGGGCTTTGCGAACATAGGTCAAGGCTACCCCGGGCCGGATATTTTCTTCAGCCATAATGTATGCAAGACTATTCAAGGCAGTAGGATTCTGACCATCGATTTCCAGCGCCCGTTCCAGCTGACTGATGGCAGAAGCCTTCTTACCCTGAGCATGAAGGACAAATCCCAGGGCTCCATGAACCTGTACAGAATCGTAACCGTCTTCAATCAGTTTCTGTAACTCAAATTCAGCCAGACGAAACCGTTCGGTTTCGCAATAAATGAATGCCAGTATCATTCTCGCCTGGTAAACCTGAGCAAATCCCAGGTCAGAAGTTACTACCTGTTCAAGGTATAACAAGGCTTCCTCAAACTGGGATAGTTTCGCATAGCATAGACCGAGATAGTAGGATTGTTCGGCATAGGATTCTTCATCAACCTTCAAGCCTCGGAAAAAATCCAGAGCTTCGCGGTATTTTCCCTGTCGAAAAAGTTGTTTGCCTTCTTGCACTCTTTCCCCTTATTCTGGTTATACCTCAAATCTCTCCTAAAAACCATTGTGGAGTGAATCGGGTACAAAAGCTTTCTTGTAGGCGTTCTCTATCTCATTCTTCACAGGATGAAGGTGAATGGGGGAAAGTGAAATAAATCCCCGTTGTACCGCATCCCAATCCGAGTCTGTCTCGTCATCCGAATCAATTGGGGTTCCATCGAGAAACCAGTATACATCACCCCGCGGAGCGGAAAAACTAACCATTCGGTCATTATACATCCTTCTGCAAGGATGGGTAATCATAGGAACCCGATCTTCAGCTGGATCATTGGGGGCATTTATGTTCAGAAAATGATCTGAATTTGCCAGGGAAACAAAGGTGTTCAGGTGCTTTGCTGCGAATCTTGCCAGGGGAGAAAAATGAAACGGGAGTTTGTAATCTCCAAGACTCAGGGCTACTGCAGGTATGCCCATATATGCAGCCTGTCGCGCAGCTGCAGCGGTGCCCGAGTAGGTTATATCGGTCCCAAGATTAGGACCGACATTTATTCCAGATAGAACCAAATCGGGTTTGTGGGGCATAATACCCAGTACCGCAGTAATTACACAATCTGCAGGTGTACCCGAAAGAGCGTATTTCCGGGGTCCCCATTTACGGGCCCGTATTGGCCCTTTCAGGGTAATGGAATGGGACTGGCCACTACGCTCCCCATCGGGAGCAATGACCCAAATTTCATGGGTATCCTTTCCCCATTCCTGTTCCAGGGCCTCGTGAACAGCATCCAGGCCTGGACTGTCTATTCCATCATCATTCGAAAGCAGTACAATCATTTCCCCTCCCTTGGTTCATGATACTACAGGACTCAAAAAAGGCCGGCGTCCGATCTTGCAGACCTACTGGGATATGGTGTGAACCTCCAGCCCTGTTGACAGGCTTATGTTATGTATTTCCGGGTGGAATCCAAAAATTCTTTCATACTCTTCCAACCGGGTAAACAGATCCTTTTCCGTGGATGAATTACAAATAGTCAGGGCGCAGCTTGCAATACCAACCCCGGTTAACCGGGTACACAGGACTCCGGGTAATTCTATCGTATGTTTTGCAATCCAATCTACCTCTGGGCAGGATACTTCAAACAAATCTCTCAGATCTTCCTGACTTCTATTCAATATTTTCCCTGCAGCAACAAGATTTCCCTGACGAAGAAATGCCATGAGCTCTGAATATCGCGCGTGTTCATTAGCACCATGAATGCTTATTCTTCGTGCAGGTTCGCTGACCTCGTTCAAGATGCCCCTGAACTCATTAGGTGACAAGGATCGGAGATCTCCTCCGGGTATCTGGGATTTAATGACCCGTATAGCCTCATTACAAACCTCTATACGTTCCTCCAGGTCTTCCAGAAAATCACTTTGGGGCACCTGAGTGTCGATGAGGAAAAGGGAAAGATCAGGAAAAGGTACGGGAATGTACTCCATAGAAAAATTCCGCTGATCGATAACCAGAAGATGTCCTTCTTTTGAGTACAGACTAAGATATATTTCCAGAGGACTGACATAAGGGGCCTGTACAAAGGTCCTCTCAGCAAACAGGACCGCCTGCATTAACTGCTGATCGGATATTTCATACTCCATGGCAAGGGCAACGGCTTTAGCCAGCGCCAAGCACAGGGCACCCGAACTGAACAGGCCTTTGTTCTGAGGAATAGTTCCGTGGAAACTTATGTTCAATCCTCCAAGAGGACATCCTGCGTTCCCTAACCCTAGGAGGACTCCCTTTAAATAGTTTGCCCAGCGATCTTCTCTTTTGTACTTTAGATTACTGAGGGAGCTGCGTTTTCGCTCATCGTAATCCGCAGCATAAAAGCGGAGGCTCGAGTCGTTTCTCCGGGAAACGGCCACATAAACCCTCAAGGGAAGCCCGAATCCAATGGCAATGCCATTACAGAACTCGGTATGTTCGCCCAGGATAAAACCAACACCCGGGGCCGAAACAAGGGTTTTCGGCTTTTCCTGGTATTCTTCATTATGAAACTTAACTATTGGAAGGTCCAAGTGCTCCCCCATTGATTGCATTTCGACTATAATACCGAAAATCCACTTGACTAGCAATCAGGTCAAAAATTCTATTAATAAGGAAACGAATTGTGCTTAAACGGCTATTTTTCCTTTTATTCGCCCTTTTCTTTTATGGATTTGCAATGCCGAATGAACTGTTCCCCATGGGGGTATGGCCATTGGGAATGTTCAGCCTGGTACCTCTGCTTCTTCTCATCCAGAAACTGGGAGGTTCATATTCCAAAAGCCTGGTGTGGGGTGGGCTTTGGGGAATGGGTTTTACTCTTTTTCACTATTTTTGGCTCAGTAGATTTGGAGAATTCTCCTTATGGACCCTGGGAGGAGTTGGTTTTGTGTACTTCCTGTATGGAAGTTTGTATTTTTCTTTTCTCACCTTCGGGCAAACCAGCCGCACTGCTTTTCGGCCAATTATC
>SKVS01000050.1 GCA_007129335.1 Spirochaetaceae bacterium | reverse complement strand
CCATGTCCATAAGGTTTTGATCTTCAGGAAAGGCGGGAGCATCACCAGTCTCGGGTAATTGAGAGGATGGAGGTTCGGGATACGAAGGCTGAGCCGGCTGGGGTGAAGAAAGTTCATCGGGTTCCATAGACTGATTTTCGCTGCTGCCATCTCCCCCGTTCTCTCCTCCGCCGCTTCCTCCGCCGCTTCCATGGGAGAGGTCCTGCACGAAAGATTCTTCTTCATCCAGTTCTTCCAACAGCTCAGGTAAATCGGTCAGACCATCATCCTTCAGGAAATCCTGATCGATCAAACTTGTTTCATCACCGAAATCCAGAACGGGAATGGCATCCTCATCGAAAGTCTCCAGGCTTTCAGCACCCAAATCAAACTGTTCAGTAGCTGAACTATTCAATTGTCCCAGAGCTTCCAGGCTTCTTTCCCAGGCATCTCCGTGCTCTTCCTGATAAGCCGCTACAGCCTGTTCGTAAAGCTCTAGGCTCTTGTTCAAGGCCGAAAGGTCATCGGAACTGGCCCGCTGTCCCTGAACACTTACCAGTTCATCCACGGTTTCCAGCGCTTCAGCCTTGCTACCCATGCGTTGGTAGATCCGGGCAAGCATGGAAAGCACCTCTGTATCGGTGGGCAGATCAACCTTCAGGTTTTGTAAAAGAATCATGGCTTGATCATCCTGGTTCAAGCTCATGTGCATTTCTGCAAGGACTTTTTGGGCTTCCAGATCATTGGGATGGTCTTTCAGGTATTCCTTCAGCGTCTCAATTCCCCTCTCGGGGAGTCCACCCTCATTCCAGGCTTTTGCCTCAAGGAAAACGGGATTCAGCCCGTCTTTTTGAGAGCCGATTTCCCTCATTTTTCTCCTGGCCCGGAGGAAGAAATCTTCTGCGGCGTCTTCCTGATTTTCCATAAGGGCAATGATGCCCAAAAGAAAATCCATGTCAGCTGTTTGGGTTCCCGAACTGGTAAAGGGATTCAATACCTGTTTTGCCTGCCCCAGGTCGTTCTTTTTCCGCAGTACCTGGGCAAACTGATAGGCCAATTCAGGATTCTCCGGCCTTGCCTGATAGAGGGACTCAATTTGCTGAAGGGCACTGCCTTCCGGTTGGGTTTGCTCCAGGATTTTACTCAGATTGACCGCTGCTCTGTCGTATTGCGGGGCTGAATGTATGGCTTTTTTGAACAGCTCAATGGCCTCATCGTGACGTCCCTGCCGCGCAAAGGTAGTGGCAAGATTATTCCTTGCCCGGGGATTCTCAGGATCGAGATTGAGGATTTGGGCAAATGCCTCTTCGGATTCTTCAAGTTTATCGAGCTTCTGTCTGGACACTCCCAGATTGTTCAGTGCATCAACCCAGCCGGGTCGCTGCTTCAGAGCCTTGGAAAACTGCATTTCAGCTTCCTGATGCCGATCAAGATGCTGAAGAGCAACTCCCCGATTATAAAGGATGGTGGGGTGATTAGGATCCTGCTCGAGTCCCTTATCATAGATTTCCAGGGCTGACTCATAGTCACCCCGTTGTTCATAGAGGGTTCCCATGTTGTTATAAACAAGAATAAAACCGGGATCCAGATCCAGAGCTTGGCGGTAAGCATCCAGGGCGTCTGCAAACCGTTCTTGCTGTTTATACACATTTCCCAGGTTGTAATAAATATCCGGCCGTCTTTTGGCAATTTTGATTGCTTCCAGAAGGACTTTTTCAGCCTTTTCCAGATCCCCGGAAAAACGATGCATTACCCCCAGGTTATTCAGGGCCTCAATATTTCGGGGACGAAGCTCCCTTGCTTTTTCAAAACTGGCAATTGCCCGGGAGTATTCACCCTTGTTTCCATAAATTGTTCCCAGGAGAATGTGGGGAGAAGAAGCATGAGGTGCTTTCTGGATTACATCGAGGGCATAGGTTTCCGCATTTTTAAAATCTTTCAGTGCGAAAGCCCGGGTTGCCCGGGTCATGAGTTCTTCAAGTACCTTTCTTTCCATACACTCCCTACCGCATTACCCGGGCTGAAACCTCCGGGGAAAAGTTCATTGGTATGTGGCTCCCCCGCACGGGGTTATTAGAATAATTATAGGTTGCCACACGAAAGTAATACACCCTTCCCGGTTCAAGTCCCTGTATTTTTATTTCCGTCCGATTCCCGAGATCCACGGGACTCGAACCTAAAACGCTGCTATACCCAAAGTACTCATTCGGCCGTGTACCAAAATAGAGGGCGTAACCCTCAGGATCTCCCCGAAGAACCCTGTCCCATGAGAGCTGAATTCCATCATCATGAACCTGAACGGCTATGCGTGAGGGTGCCGGGGGAGCCGGTTGGGTTAGATAATCAATAACCAGATCCTGGAGACCAGGACGGTTCAATCCTCTGCCATCCGGAAGGAACTCTGCCATAACATACAAAAATCTCCCCCTTTCCTGGGTAAATTCCCGGGTATTACCGGAGGGAATCCACCGGGGATCTCCAGGACGGGGAATCTCATTCAAGATAACATCGGATAAAAACCAATATACATTGGCTTCCGTTGCACCGGGAGTTAAGGACTGAGTGTTAATAGTCTGGATTCGTGCCCCAGGATAAATCAGGTCCTTCCTTTGGAAAATAACATACCCTGGGTCCTGACTCACTCCCAAAACCGCCGGGTCCTCTACCCATTTGCTGGAAATGCGAAAATCATCCAACAATCCATTGAGCTGCCTTCCAATGGTCAAAGCAGGCTCGGATAACTCACCAATATAGGGAATGTAAGGATTCCCTGTTACGGTTCCATCACTGGTAACATACCGCAGAGCTTCGGGAATTCCATCCACAAGGTATTCCAGAATATGCCGTTGGGGATCATATCGTAAAAGATGGTGGCTCCATCGCCGGGGCACGAGATCGGTTCTCTGACCCAGTTCTACCCGTAGCCCTTGAAATCCATGGTCCTGAGGATTTTCACTTCCCCTGACAAAGAAATTGTCCAGTTCCCAGGTTAAGCGTCTATTGGCAACCCGGGCGTTCACCTGCTGGAACAAAGGGCTCGTTCCCGTCCAACTGGAACCCTGCCACAGGAAGACCGAGCCGCCCTCCCGGGGAGCACCGCTGTACAACCAAAATTCAATTGAGAATTCTCCCAGGTGATTTCCCGGCTGGAACATACTGTTCATGCCCGGGCTGAGAACCATTCCCCTGCTGTGTTCGTTGAATAAGCCTGCTCCCGAACCCATGGCCCGTAATTGATCCTGGATGATGACATCGGAAGAAATAATTCTATACCCACCCTGAACAAGGGGCTGGGGCGGCAGATTGAAACTGAGCAAGAGGTCTGTTTCAGGTGTGGGAAAGTATTCCCCATCAGAAAGACCCAGAAATTCGGCTCCCCCGTCCTGGCGGAAAATACCTGTATTTGATGAGGAAATCCATGAGGAAGGATCGAGCACATTCATGTTTACACGTTGGCCAAAAACAAAAATCTGACCCAATAGGGGTAACGCAACAGAGAGAGAGAATAACAATGTAATGAAACGAGTGGTTGTCCTGTTCATAGTCCTCACTGTATCTTATCATCGGCATGAATAGTCCGACACTTCAAACCCAGTTAAAAGAATTTCCCAGGAGTCCTGGAGTTTATCTCATGAAAAGCCAGGATGGTACAATTTTGTACATCGGCAAGGCAAAAAACCTTCGTTCCCGGGTTCGTTCCTATTTTACCGGCCCAAAAGATCCTAAAACAAAGGTATTGGTGTCCCGAATAGAAACCATTGACTATTTGGTAACCGGTTCGGAATACGAAGCCCTTATTCTGGAAAACAACCTTATTAAGGAGTACACCCCTCGGTACAACATAAACCTGAAGGACGGTAAAACCTATCCGGTCATTCGGATAACTGCAGATTCCTACCCAAGAATATTTCGAACCCGAAGAATTATCCACGACGGCAGCCAATATTTTGGACCGTTCCCCAGTGTAGGATCCATTGAAACCTACCTTACTATAGTGGATACCCTGTATCCCCTGCGGAAATGCAGAGGACCTCTAAAAAAACGAACCTCCCCGTGTTTGTACTACCATATTGGGAAGTGCCCCGGACCATGTGCAGGCCTCATTTCCCAGCAGGATTATGGAAAACGGGTTAAATCAGCAGCCAAAATGCTTGCAGCTCCACCGGAAAAACTCAAGCAGGACCTGAACAAAAAAATGAGAGCCGCCAGTAAGGCCTTGAAATTCGAAGAAGCGGCAAAATTCCGGGACATTCTGAATACCATAGAAGATATTTTTTCCCAACAGAACGTGGTCGATTATGACCTGGAAACCCGGGACTACCTGGGTTGGTTCAATAAAGACGGGTATCAGAGCTTTGTGGTTCTTCAAATGCGGGGTGGAAAACTTTCGGGTACCGACATGTTCCGATCTGAAGGTCTGGGAATAGACCAGGATGACCTGATGCAGTTCATAACCCGATACTACAGTGAGTATAAGAGGTATCCGGAAAAACTCTACCTTCCCCAGGATTTTCCCCTCGGTGAGCTTCAGCGGTTTTTTTCCGATGAACTCAAAGCATCCACCACCATTGCTACACCAACCTCGGACAGGGATGGAGCGGTACTGAACATGGCCCAGGAAAATGCCAGACAGGATGGGGTAAAACGGATTAATGAATTAGGCAATGTGCCCGCACTGGAAGAACTCCAGCGCATCCTGGACCTGCCTACCCTGCCGGTCCGAATTGAAGGATTCGACATTGCCCAGCTCCACGGTAAACACACCGTTGCAGCTATGGTAAGCTTTCTCCAGGGAAGGCCCGATCCAAAGGAATACCGAACATACCATATTAAATCACTCCATGGAGCCATTGACGACTTTGAATCCATGAGGGAAGCGGTTGCCCGCCGGTATACCCGGGTACTGAATGAAGGATTATCCCGACCGGATCTCATTCTCATAGACGGAGGTAAGGGCCAATTGAGTGCTGCAACAGGAATACTCCAGGCTCTCGGGCTGGAAGATATTCCCATTCTCGGGCTGGCGAAACAGCATGAAGAAATCTTCCTTCCCGAAAGGCAGGAGCCAATTACCCTCCCCCCGGGTCATCCCGGCCTGAGGATTCTCCAGGGAGTCAGGGATGAGGCCCACAGGTTCGGTACAACCCTGAATCAGAAACTTCGCTCCAAGGATATCCGCCTGGAAATTCTGGAAACTATTCCAGGTATGGGGAAGGTCAGGAGCAAACGGCTTATGCAAGCCTTTGGCTCGGTGGACATGCTGGCAGAGGCTGACATTCAGCTCATTGCCCAATCAGGAGGTTTTGGACTCGACCTGGCAATGGCAGTGAAACAGAGATGTCAGGCACACCGGGGGAAATATACCGGTTCAGAAATGGCAGCGGAACCTGACCCACCACAGCAATTCTAATTATAGAATGGAAAAAGGGGAACCTTACCTAGTGGTG
>SKVS01000238.1 GCA_007129335.1 Spirochaetaceae bacterium | reverse complement strand
AGCTGTTTGTTGGAAGCCCGCGACCGGAAAACCGGAACCGATTTGTATCCGGAAATCATGGAAAAGGCCTATTCGTTCTTTGCTACCGAGCCGGGTTACAGCGACATGTATTTGCATTACAAAAAAACCGGAAAAACCGCCTGGACCGAAGGTTCTACAAGCCGGGCCCAGCTGGGAATAGAGGACAGTGCATTTCCCTGGGCTGATCGGGGATTGTTCAAGTTTATTATGGAGAATTATGGTCTGCTTCCCATAACGGTAGACAGTCATTTCGGGGAATACTTGAGCTGGGCATGGGAGCTGGTTGATCATCGGGGAATTATTGACTTTTTCGATTTTTACAAAATCGCCCTGAGCCAGGACCATAAGCCTGAAATTACCCTGGAACTACACGAACGGGTTGTACCCATAATGGAGGGAATCCTGAATGATACGGGATACCTGGAATCGGCGGTAAACATTCCTAATAATGGTTTCCTTCCGGATTTACCTGACTGGATAGCCGTTGAGGTTCCTGCCAACATCAGCAAAACTGGCATTCATGGAAAAACCATAGGTTCCCTTCCCCGGGGTTACGCTGCATTGCTCAGGAACTACACCGGAGTTTACGATTTAACCGCCGAGGCCATAATCCACAAGCGAAAAGACTATGTTATTCAGGCCTTGCTTGCTAATCCGGTAGTCCATCGGGCTGTGCCCCTGAAGGATCTGGTTGACCGTATGATAGATCACCAGGACAGATGGTTGGGTTATTTGAAATAGGGTATGATATAGGAATGAATGTATTGTGGAGGTTTGCCTCTGAAGCAACTAAAACTGGTTTTGGCATTGAGCGAGTTACATCGTGATGAGTTAATCAAGAACGGGCAAGCAGCACAAGACCATATGCAGCTTGTCCGTATTAATCCTCTCCAATAAGGAGGTGAGAATGCGTACTGTCATTCAGGTCATTCCAACCGAAAATTACCAGGTTTATGTGTACTTTTCTTCCGGTGTAGTCAGGTTGTATGATGCTAAAGCTTTGGTGAACAAAGGGGTATTTTCTGTTCTTTCGGATGTGGATTTTTTTATGAACCGCTGTACGGTACTCAATAACACCCTGGCTTGGGATCAATCGGGATCCTATGATCCCTATACATGTTTAGATATTGACCCAGGTCACGTCTACGCCGAATCGATTCCCGTTGAGGATCCCTTACAACGGTTCGCTTAGGGGAATCAGCTTCCTCTCTATAAAAAACTTAAAAAACCGCTGAATTTGCCTCATCATTTTTTCATGATTATGCGTTACTATTAGCCCATGGAGGCTTCCATGTCGGAACAAATCGAATTTGAGAAAAAACCCTGGTCAATCATGAACGGCTTAAAGGGTATGGCCATTGGTATGGCAAATATTATTCCCGGGGTAAGCGGTGGTTCAATTGCCGTCATAACCGGGATTTATGACGAACTGGTCGATGCATTCGGGAATTTTTTCCGAACCGGATGGAAAAAGAATGCATTTTTCCTGATCCCCCTTGTTTTTGGGGTGCTTGTGGGTAATGTCGCATTTGCCCGTTTAATCGGATTTCTCCTGGAAACCTTTCCCGGCGCAACCAGTTGGGGATTCATCGGGTTGATTTTAGGCAGCGCTCCCTACCTGGTAAAAAAAGCGGGAATTACCAAGTTTGCCTGGGAGTATGCCATACTCTTCCTGGCTGGACTCGGGATTGTTCTGTGGATGGGATTAACCCCCAGGCCCGAAGCAAGCCCTCCGATTACTGACATAACCTTGGTAACCGGAGTTTTAATTTTCCTGGCAGCATTTATTGCCAGTATTGCCATGATCATTCCTGGAGTCAGTGGAAGCTTTCTGCTTTTACTCATTGGTATGTACAGCACCATGCGTCAGGGATTCGGCGATTTAAACATTCCGGTGATTCTTCTGTTTGTGGTGGGAACCCTCTTCGGAGTTGTATTGGTTTCCAAGGGTATTGCTGCTTTATTAAAAATGTTCCATCGGGGAACCTATGCGGTGGTTATTGGTCTTGTGGTGGGGAGCGTGGTTGCCTTGTATCCCGGCTTTTCTCCGGGGCTGGCAATTCTTGGGGATGTGCTTGGATTTGTCATTGGTGCAGGACTGAGTTTAACCCTGGGAACAGGAATGAAGGAAAAAATTCTGAAACAACATCCTAAAAATGTGAAGAGTGAAGAATGAGATTTACTGCGTTAGGATTTCTCTTTGGCCTGGTTCTCCTTGTCCCTGCAATTCAGGGCTATGGTTCGCCCTTACTCAATTCAGATCAGCAAGAACATGATCCGGTTTTTCTTCTGGATGTTCCCTTTGTTTACGGTGAGCAAGCCTTTCAGGAACGGATTTCCCAGGGAATCTCCCATGACCGGCAGCCCATAGGTTTGGTCTTGTCCGGTGGGTCTGCCCGGGCCTTTGCCCACATTGGGGTGCTGCAGTATCTGGAAGAACAGGAGATAGTACCGGATTACATTGTCACTAATTCTATGGGTTCCATTGTAGGGCTTCTCTATGCTGCCGGATTTTCGCCCGATCAAATTTACCGTATTATCAGCGAAACCCAGGTTGGGTACCTGTTTCGGCCGGGTTTTCCCTCTAGGGGAGGGCTTTCAGATGTCAGCAATTTTCTCGGGCTGGTAGAAAAATATACCGGTAACCCCAATATTGAAGAGTTACCCATACCTATTTTGGTACTGGCAGAGGATATTCGGACCCGGCGGCAGGTTATTATGATCGAAGGTCCATTCATTACGGTAATGCAGGCAGCCTTTGCCCTTCCGGTTTTCTTTCCACCGGTCCCCTATGGACCGCATTTACTGGTTGACGGTGGTATTACCAATCTGGTTCCCATGGGGTGGGCCCGGAAGTACTCCGATGCCCTCATTGCTTCGACAACCTTCTATAATAATCCCGACTTGAACCTGGGAAATCCCCTTACTGTTCTCAGTGTTTCCATGGATATTTTTAAAGCCCGAACAGGTGTGAGCGAAGTAAAACAAACCAATCCCATGCTCATCCGTTCAGGGGTTGAGCATTTTTCCTTCATGGATTTTGACCGCCTCCATGAGATTTCTGCCATTGGCTACACCAGTGCTCAGGAACAGTTTCAGCCAGATCTGCCCTGGATAAGCCTTGCCCGAACCGATTCACGGACCAAACTTCAGGAGCTTCGAATCCTGCGGGAGTCTCATGAACTCAGCATTTCAAGTACCCTTAACCATATAGGAGCAGGGAGAAATATTGAGAAAATGGATCCCATGGGCCACCTTTTTCCCCGCTTCCTGTCATGGGGAAACCCCGAAGACGTCTATAGACTGCGTAATGGGTATTTTTTCGGTCTGGATGGGGAGTTCGGTTTTCAGGGATTTTTCGGTCATGCATATGCCGGTGGCTGGAATGAATTCGGTAGTTTGAACCCCCTTGGAACCCTTGGGGTTCGCGCAGGGTGGTTTCATGGGCAGAAGTTCATGCTTTCCGGTACAGTATTTGGCAATGGAACCCTGGCTGGAGAACTGCATTCCCTGTATTTCAACGGCCTTGGAGAATTTTACCTGCCCTCCTTGTCGGTAGGAGGGGGTTTTATCTGGGAGCAGACAGAGGTTTTCCTCGAGTCTGAAGTCCCGGCCAGTTCGGATTTGCAAAGTCTGTGGATCAACGGTTTCTGGAACCTTGGCCAATGGACGGGAGTCCGCCTGGAACTGGGAGCCACCCGGCATAATGACATATTCGGATTCGGGAATACTGTGGTGTATCTGAGGCTTCCAGGGGGATTACGCTATGAGAACAAGAACTTTGGTGCATACAGTTTTACAGGAAATTCGGTGCAGACCTTTCCCCGGGACGGGTTGTTTACTTCTGCAGAACCTGAAAGGTTCCTGTTTTCCCAACGTTCGGGTTTGTTTTTTGACGTTGAATCTTTTCGTCCTTCTTTTGCCGAGCTGCTTATTCTCCGGGATCTTCGTTTGGGTGTCTTTGGTGAGGTGGTAGGATATGGTCAAATGAACTGGAGCGCAGGTGTGCAGGGGAAAATTACCCTTTCGCTCATTGGACTTACCAGATTTACCCTGGAGACCTATGGAGGTTACGATGGAAACAGCTCGGCACCAACCTGGGGAATTTTTGTGGTGGGTTCTCCTCCTGTGGAGCAATGATCTAAAAAGTGCTAGTCAGGATATTCAGGATGTATTTTCATACATTCTGATTGTTCTGAAAAAATCCAGTCGCTGCAGAAAATTTTGTTACCACAGCCGAAAAAGCCATATTAGGAATTCGAGAATTTCCCTATTCATTTTCCCTAGTGAATGATCCTTATTTGCAAGCTATGGAAATGAGGTTCTTGTACGGTAAAAGAGAATGGAAAACAATTCTAACCGATGATACTCTTTTGAAATAAGGAGACTTCGCTTATGAGTACACAATCATTTCAGCCAGCTCCGCTCATGAAACGGGATCAGGTTTCATTTGTGGCATGGTGGGGAATTGGGGGTTTTACCGTTCTGGCCATTATTACCGCTTTGCTGACACCGGTCATTCAGGCCCGGTTCTATCCGCTGTTGCCCGATCAGGGACCGGCCTGGTATTACTGGAAACTGCCGGAATCCACAACGCTGATTAGAATTTCTTATTGGGGAGGATACATTGTCCACCAGGTAGTGGTCTGGGCAATGTTTTTTGCCGGTCGCCGTTCGGTGCCCGCACCGGGTCAGGTAAACAAATTCCACCGCTGGATGCTCGGGTTGAACCTGTTGTTTGTTGGCCTTCATCTTGTGCAAACCTACTTTTTTTACGATGGCCTTGCCCAGGATGTGCCCATTTGGACCAGTCAGGGGTCGGTAATAATTATGCTTGTTTTGGTGTTATATATGATGATTCCCAAGCGGGGCTTGTTTTTTGGTCGCAGGTTCGATCCCCCCGCAAGGCTGCTGAATCTGACGAATAAGTGGCACGGAATAATAATTTCCTGGGCGCTGGTGTATACTTTTTGGTTCCATCCCATGGAAGGTAACTGGGGCATGCTCAGCGGTTTCATATATATGTTCCTGTTGTTCATTCAAATGAGCCTGTTCAATACCAGCCTGCACTTGAACAAGGTCTGGATTGTTCTGCTGGAAGTTTTTGTGGCAGTTCACGGAACCTTGGTAACGGTGTACAAGGGCAATGCAATTTGGCCAATGTTTCTGTTCGGGTTCCTGATTATGTTTGTAGTTACTCAAATGCATACCCCGGGTATTCCCAAGTTGCTCCGTGTTGTTTTTGGGGTTTCCTTCCTGGTAGCGGTTGTAGGGGTTTATACCTTTATTCGAGGCTGGGACCGCTGGTTTGAGCTGACCTTTATTCCTGTTGCGCTGTATGGAGGGGCTATGGGAATGGTGCTTGTGGGCTGGATTTGGGAGAAGCTGGTGCCCGTGAGGGAGTAGGGAAAATTTGAAATCTCCTCATCCGTT
>SKVS01000074.1 GCA_007129335.1 Spirochaetaceae bacterium | reverse complement strand
CCGGTTCTGCTTTTTTTTATTTTCCGGGAAACAACAAAGAATAATGCGGTCCAGAACCCTTCCCAAAGTCCCGATTGCCCAAGGGGTCCGGAATCTTTTTTCCCCAGGTAGAGAAATATGAGAATAACAAGGCCTATTGCAATTATGGTAGAAAGGGGGCTTATGAGAAACATGACCCCTAAACAACCTAAAAATCCCAGGAAATTGATGTACCAGGGAACCCTGAGGGCAGGGCGGTAGCTGGGGTTATCAACCAGCCTTTCCATTGCCGCTGAAAGGTTGAGTACACCGTAGGTAGTCAGGAAAAACATTGTAAGAATTTCTGCAACCATGTTTAGATCCCCAATAATCAAGACACCAAAGCCTAGAGCCAGGGATAAAGTCATTGCTGCTACAGGTTCCCGGGTTTTCCCTACCCCTGTGCCGAGAAATCGGGGAAGGATTCGGTCTATAGCAAGGGCCTGCAGGGTTCGCGGTGCAGCCAAAAGGCTTCCAATTGCCGAGCTCAGGGTAGCTCCAAAAACCCCAAGGTTAACTAACATGGGCCATCGGGAAGCATTCACCAATGCTGATGAGGAAAAAAGACTACCCCTGTCCAAACTGAAGGCGAGCATTATTGGAACCAGGAGGTATACCAGAAAACCGGCCGCCACGGCCAGCAAGGTGCCCCGGGGAATGCTTTTTGCCGGGTTTTTCAAATCCCCCGACATGGAAACCCCTGCTAGAATTCCGGTAACTGCAGGAAAAAACACTGCAAAAACCGTCCAGAAGTTCTGGCCGGTTTGGTATTCCGGTGTTAAAACGGGAATGCCGGGATTGAAGCCCAGGGCTATGGAAACAAAACTGGCTAGAATAACTGCGAGTATTACATACTGTAGCCGAACCATAATTTTTGCACCAAAAAGGGCAATTACAGACAGGACACCCAGGGTTATAAAAGAAACCAGTTGTGGATGAAAACTGGGGAGCATGTTCGTCAAACTTTCTGCAAAACCGATAACGTACAACGCAATAGATAAGGCCTGGCTCAAGTAGAGGGGAATTCCTATACCACCGCCGGCCTGATAGCCCAGGACCCGGCTAACCATGAAGTAAGCCCCACCGGTTTCCATACGTTCGTTCGAAGCTATGCTGGAAACAGACAGGGCTGTTATGAAAGTTATGGCATTTGCCAGGGCAACAATGATGAGGGTTTGAAAGAGTCCTGCGTTCCCAACGACCCAGCTGAACCGGAGATACATAATAACACCAATAATGGTGAGGAAGCTGGGAGTGAATACTCCTCCAAAGGTTCCAAAACTCTTTGTGTATCCCGGGTCCTGAGCTGGTTGGTCATGGAGATGAAATTCAGCGGTAATTGCTTGATTAGATACTGCTGTTCTTTGGGATGGAGCATTTGCATTTTTGTTTTTGGAAAAACTGCGAACTGATTGTATAGTTTTGCGGAAAATGCTTCCCACGCTGGAGGTTATGCTCATGGGGTGAAGTATAGGACTGGTTTCATATGTATTTCAAGATGAGAACGTGTGAAACCAAGGGCCACAGCTCGGTAACTCTGGAGTAAAACCCCTTGCCTTTATTTCGATAATGCTATATATATAAATAACAATATATAAATGGAGTGTCATATGAAAAGGATTTTAATTATAGGTGGAGTAGCAGCAGGGGCAACAGCGGCGGCCCGTGCCCGGAGACTCGACGGGGATGCAGATATAACTATTCTGGAAGCAGGTTCGGATGTGTCCTTTGCTAACTGTGGCTTGCCCTATTACATCGGAGGCGATATTAAAAACCGCTCTTCCCTCATTCTTGCCAGTCCCCAAACCTTTCACGATCAATACCGAATAAATGTCCAAACCAATACCGAAGCCCTGAAGCTCGACCGATCAGCAAAAACAGTCATAGCTCGAAATACGCTGACAGGCAAGGAAATGGAATATTCTTACGACACCCTGATTCTCGCTCAGGGAGGAAAACCCATAGTCCCACCCTTACCTGGGGTTGAAAAAGATCATGTGTTCCAGCTCTGGACTCTGGATGACATGGATGGAATACAAGACTACTTGACCGACGAAGAACCCCAACACGCAGTGGTTGTGGGGGGAGGTTTTATTGGCCTTGAAATGGTGGAAGCCCTGGCCAAACGGGGACTGAAGGTCAGCCTGGTGGAAATGGCGCCCCAGGTCATGCCCAACCTGGAACGGGAGTTTGCAGGATTCATTACCAAGGAACTCTTGGATTACGGAGTTAAATTACACCTGGGAAAATCCCTGGCTTCCATTCAGGACAATCAGGTCTCCCTCAGTGATGGAACCACCATACCCTCGGATTTCGTCCTTCTTTCGGTGGGGGTTCGTCCAACCCTGAAGCTTGCCCAGGAAGCAGGCCTTGAATTAGGAACAGCAGGAGCACTCAAAGTAAACACCCACATGCAAACCAGTGATCCTTCTATTTTTGCAGCCGGTGATATGGTGGAAATTGAGCACCGGGTCATGGACAAAACTGTGCGCATACCCCTGGCAGGCCCTGCAAACCGGCAAGGCAGAATTGCAGGGGAAAATGCCCTGGCAGGAACAAGGGAGTACAAGGGAGCCATGGGAACCTCGGTGGTGAAGGTCTTTAGTGCAGTGGCCGGTTCCACGGGACTGAGCCTGACCCAGGCCAGAGCAGCAGGCTTGAATGCTGAGGCGGTGGTAACCCACAAGGTCAGCCACACCGCGTATTATCCCGGAGCGGAAAAAGTGAGCCTCATGATTGTGTTCGATAAAGAATCCCAGAAAATCCTCGGTGCTCAAGCAGCAGGTCGTGTGGGGGTTGATAAACGAATCGATGTATTGGCTACCGCTATTGCTGGTAATATGACCCTGGTGGATCTGGAAGAGCTGGACCTTGCCTACGCTCCGCCGTTCAACAGCCCTAACGGACCGGTGAACATGACTGCATTTACCGCATTAAATCATAACTCCGGATTTAGTCCATCGGTCTTAGCCCAGTATCTGGAGGAATTTGTCATCAAAAATGAACCCATTGCTCTGGATCTTCGGGACCCCATAAGTTTCCGAAAGGCAAATCTTGCGGGAAGCAACAATGTAAGCCAGAACCTGTTACGGGATAATCTGGACCAGATTCCCAAAGATCAGGCAGTGCTTCTGATTAGTGATGATGGTCAAAAAGGTCACGTCGCCCTGCGGATGATGAAGGCTGCTGGATTCACCAAGGTATATAACCTCAGCGGCGGTTACCTTTCCCTGGAGCGGTTTGCCAGAACCGGCGGCTATGAAAAAATCCGGGTTGGACTGTTGCCCATTGAATCCAAATCGATTGAGGATCTGGAACAGGGGGGAACCGCAAGCGCTGAGGCGAGCGGGAACGCTGGTAGCGGCGGGCCTGTGCAGGACATCACTGGTCCCTTGATTGTGGATGTTCGAACCGTTGACGAGTTCAGCTACGGGGCTGTTCCTGGAGCGGTGAATATTCCCCTTGATGAACTTCAAGGCAGAATTGAAGAGTTAGGAGATAAGAACAGGCAAATAACCCTGTACTGTGCATCCGGTGCCCGATCATCCTACGCCTTGCGAGTACTGCAACAAATGGGGTTTTCCAACCTGGAGAATGGCGGGGGACTCCACGACATGATGGCCAGGATGTAAGCTGTTTCTGGTGGTGCGAATTTTGGCCTAACCTTTTTCTTAGCATGGTTTTTACCGGTAAATGCCCGGATAAGGTATGTTTTGAGTGCCAATTGAATCCATTTTTTTCAATTTCGTCTTTTGGGTTTGATTCAAGGCCAAAATTCGCACCACTAGGTAAGTTTTATTGCTGGAAGCTACTGGATTAAGGAAAAAGGGCCGGTTGCATATCACCGGCCCTTGCTGTTTGAAAGACGTCCGATTACACCTTGAAGCGGCTGACCTCTTCGTCCAGAACCTTAATGATTTCTGCGGTATCCTGGCTCATTTCATTGACCTTGTTAATGGCAATGTTAATTTCCTCGGCACCGATGGACATTTCGTTCATGGCGTTCGTAACCTCCTCGGTTATCCGCTGGAGGTTTTTACTTTCCCGAATAACTTCCTTGCTGCCGCTGAGCATTTCCACCGAACTGCTTTTTACCACATCGGTTACATCATTCAGTTGACCGATGGATTCCAGAACCTGTTTACTGCCTTCGGTTTGTTCTTCCATCGCATTGCGGATTGTAGCTTCCTGTTCTGATACAATGTTAACCTTGGATTCAATATTCCCGAACTGATCCTGCACTTTCTCTGCTGAGGTGGATATTTTATCCACCGATTTTTTCATTCGTGTCAGGGTAGCAGCAACAATTTTTGTTTGTTCTGCAGAGTTTTCTGCCAGTTTTCTTACCTCATCGGCGACAACAGCAAAACCCTTGCCCGAATCTCCTGCATGGGCAGCTTCAATTGCCGCATTCATAGCCAGCAGGTTCGTTTGTGCCGCAATATTCTGAATAACCTTGCTAATTTCCAACAGCCCTTCTGATTCCCTGGCTACTTCAAGAATGTCAGCTGTCATGGCACTGAGGTTTCGGCGACCTTCCTCCGATGAGTCCTTGAGTGCATGGATGTTATCTCCATTCTTGAACAGGGTTTGGGTAACCGAACTAATATTAGCCATCATTTGTTCTATGGATGCAGAAGATTGGGTAACATTCACCGACTGAATTTCAATTTTTTCGTTCAGGTTTTCGATAGCCTTGGTAATGTTTTCCATGGTCGCATTAGTCTCGGTTACCGACGCTGACTGGTTCAGGGTCTGATTTGTTACTCCCTTGATGTTTGCACTAATTTCATTAATAGCTGTGGATGTTTCGGCCATGTTGCTTGCCAGGTTTTCCCCGGTTTGGTTAAGTGCCAGGGCTTGTTGTTTAATTGCTATTACCAGTTTAGATATCTTATCGAGGGTGGTGTTAAAGTACTGGGACATTTGTCCGATTTCATCCTTACTTTTCACGGTAATTCGGGTTGTCAGATCTCCTTCCCCCTCGGAAAGATCCTTTAGAATGGTAGTAACTGCTTTTATGGGTTTGGTCAGGGTGGTTGCTACGATCGAAATAAGCACAAACGAAATGACAATAACCACAATGTTAAACAAGAGTATAGTAAAGGTTATTTGCTGAACCGAGGACAGGAATTCAGAGCTGGGAATGGCAACCGCCAGGGTCCAGTCCGGAGAATTGGGAATTGGGGTATAAAAAATTGTCATGGGCGTGCCATTTTCATCCACAAAGGTTCCCGATCCTTCTCTGGTTTGAATCATGGTCGTTGCCATGGTATCAAGATTCTGAAATCCTGCTTCAGAGGATTCAAAGAGATTCAGTTCCATGGGGTATTCTTCTACCGGATGAGCAACCATCAGGCCTGTGTCGTTAAAAATGAAGTTTACCGCTGATTCGGTAATCGGGTTTTCCGAAACAATCTGGTCCAGAGTATTCAAGGTAACAGCAATAACAATTGAGCATATTGGAGAACCCTGTT
>SKVS01000317.1 GCA_007129335.1 Spirochaetaceae bacterium | reverse complement strand
TCCAATAACGATAGTAGAAAAGAAAAAAAAAAAAAAAACCATGGCCTGGAAAAAAGCCTGCCCCTTCACCAGTTTCCGGAACAGAATGTAGGCCAGAACAAATCCAATAGGAATCTGCCCGAAGACTGAAACCCCTACTACAATCATGTTATTCCGAAAAGCGTGCCAAAAATCCGGATCCCGAAACATGCGGGTATAATTTGCAAGGCCGGTAAACTGGGGAGCATTCCCCGAAATAGGGTTAAAGTTGGTAAAGCTGATAAAAATACTGTTAAGCACAGGGTAAGCGACAATGAGTAAGTATACCAGTATTGCCGGCCCTACCATGCTTATATATGCCAGAACATCGGTACTGGTTCGTTTTCGCATTGGCTTCTCCTTTTAATTATTATATTACTATGTTCAGGTCAGATCAGGATTTGTTTTTTCAAGAAAGGAATGGTAACCGTTCATCCCCGAAAGGATGAACGGTATGAACTGCATTATTGGCGAGCCAGCCGCTCAACCTGCTGAGCAACGTCGGCGGGTGTAGCCCGTCCGATTGCGATGTTTTGCATACCCGTATTCAGGGCATTGTTAGCCTCACCGGGAACAAAAGCATCTACTACATTCGATGTTGCACCCATTCTGGCCATGAAGTTTGCTTTTTCCACCACCATAAGGGGGAGATCAGCAGGGGGTTGGTAGTTTTTCAGTACCGGAGCTACAATAGCCCCATCTACCAGGCGGGTAGTTACATTCTCGTAACTGTTGAAGAACTCTAGAAATTTCAGAGCAGCTTCACGAACCGCCGGATCACTGGCACCTTTCCGGGTCAATCCATAGCCTACACTGGTTACCCCTGATGCAGAGTTAGCCAAGGCAGGAGCTTCACCAGGAATTGCAGGAAAGGGCACCATTTGCACATTCCGCTGAAGAGCTGGATCTTCAATACCACCGGCTCTCCATTGTCCATCGAGCATGAACAAGGCGTTGCCATTCACAAAGCTCGACAGGGCTGCACCGTAATCGGTCAGCACCACTGCATCAGACAGAACCCCGTCGGTGACCATAGTCCGCAGGAATGCAAGGCTGTCGACAAAGGGTCGGTCGGTGAACCGGTACTGACCAGCCATTGCCTTACTTACCCAATCAGCATCTCCACTGAGCCGGCCTACAACCGTACCCAGAAGACAGGAGTTCCATACCCAACCTTCAGCACCAGCAAAAGCCAGTACTTCTTTCCCAGCTGCCCGGGCAGCGGGAACCATGGCAACCATGTCTGCGTAGGTTTTTGGCATGGGCAGTCCCAGTTCAGCCAAAAGAGCAGTATTTACAAACATTACCGATGTTATGTTGCTTGTTCCCAGGGGTACTTGGAAAATTTCCCCATTAGGACCCATAGGATCTATGAGGCTTAAATCAAAATAATCCCCATTCAAGAAGGGGCGGTGATCGATGAATTGATTCGCATCCCTCCAGGCCTGTCCAAGGGCGTCTACCCACATGTACGCCAAATCAGGAATATCCCCAGCAGCAAGTCTTGCTTCAACTTTTTGGTGGTATGCCTGATCGTAGAGCATTTCACTCCGGATTCTGATTCCAGGGTTAGCTGCCTGAAATTCGGCAACCAGACGATTCCAGTCCTGGCCTTCTCTGGTTGAGTTATCCCCATAGGCCAATATATCCAATGTTACCTGACCGGACGCAGCCTGGGTCTGCTGTCCGCCACCTGCAAATACAAATCCAGCTGCAACTACCAGTAGAACCAGTGCAGCAAAGAATTTCGTCTTCATGCGTACCTCCCGCAATCAAAGTATGATGGTTAGTTCTACGAACTAACTTATTAAGCATAGTATTCCCAGTTGACCATACAGTCAACCAAAACATTCAGAAAAAAAACCTTTTTTTCAGGAAAAACTGGTTGCCAGGTCGGAATTTTCCACCTTGCAACCAAAATCTAGGGCACATTCCGGGTATTACAGTGAATACCACCACCGTGCATATTCAGAGCAAGAGTATCAATGGCTATGATCTGCCTTCCAGGAAAAGCTTTTTGTAGTACATCCTGGGCCTGCTGATCCTTGATTTTCATTTTCTCATTGGCTTCATCCAGATTATCCATAACAACACAGGCAGGGAAACCTTCGGGACGATGATACTTCTGACAAACTACCGCATCATTCGTCACCAAAAAATTGGCATAGCTCAGGGCAGGAAGAACTCGAATAGGGCCAGTGGGGAAAGGAGAACCATCGAACATGAAACCCCCATGCTCCCGGGCACCCGAAGAAAAAATACTGTACAGGTTGTCTTCAGGGGTTAAGCGTACAAAAATGGGTTCGGGAAAAGGAATTCGTATGATGGTAAACCTATGACCGTCGATGGTCCGGGCATTTCGGAGTACCTCATAGGCCACATCGAGCCGTTCCTTGTTCAACCGGTGCAGTTCGCTGGTACGGGCTTCCTGTTCGGTAATCTCTGCAAGGAGTATGGTCTGAGGACCCACGAATCGGCAGAACTCATCAATATGTCCGTTTGCTGAGGCACTTCGATACGCCGTATAGCGGTTTTGCTCATCGGGAATGGGTCCGGAGTACACATCCTCGTCATCGTAGGTGCCCCGGGGAATCCAGACCACCTGATCGAGTTCAAACAGGCCTTTGAATTCCTGCTCTACTTCTTCTTTTGTCCAACCGGGATTCCGATGGCTAACCTCGGTGTGTTCCAGGCACATCATGATTCCCTGGCCATTGAATTCCCGGTCCCCTCCCTCGCTGACCAGGCGGCTGAAACGGGTTTGGGTAATTCCCAGGGCTCTTGCGTGAAACTGACCGAAGGCTTCCATGGACCGGGCCAGGGGAGAACCGTAGGGACTGCTTCCGTATTCGGTATTGGCAAAATCCACATGTAATCGCTCCCCCTGAGGACCAACCATGACCTGGGCCCCGAAATCCCGGGGATAAATGATTGGGCAGGGATAAGTTAAAAACTCAATTTGATTAGTTTGGAATCCATGTTTAATCAATTTATTACGGGCATGATCCACCAAAGCCTCATTATAGCAAGACACAAAAATCCGTACCCTGCCTTCCAGGGCAGCCACGATTTCCACTGCAACCCGGTCTCTGTCCAGTTGATGATCTGCGGTAATGTAGGGACTCCTGGGCCACATAAGGAGTACGGAGTCCTGGGACTCGAACTCTCCGGGCACCCGAAATTTCTTGTAATGGTGTTCCATAACTCCTCCTGTTTCTCATGAACATGCCTAAAATGGTAGGGATTACAAAAGAAACCCCAACAGAATAAACACAACCAGGGAAAAACTCGCCTGAAGCATGATTCCAGGAAGGGCTGTCTTGCCATACTGAATGTTTGTAATACCTGTGGCACTGCAGGTCAGGGATACCGCATCCCCATAAAAACAGCCATTGCTCCCCAGTATGGTTCCGGAAATAATTGCTCCGGCTGTTAAAAAGGGGTGTACCCCAAGGCTGACAGCAAGAGGCAGAACAATAGGAAACACCAAAGCGGCCACGCCCCAAAAACTGCCGGTAGTAAAGGCTAACACCCCTACCAGAATAAATGAAAAGGCCGGCAGCAAAGCAGGCACCAGCAATCCCCGGCTCGCTTCAATGACAAAGGGTGTCAGACCCAGTGCTTCGTTGGCCTGCTGGAGAATAAAGGCTGCAACGATAATGAAGAGAACGGGAATCATAGATTTAAACCCTTCGATAATGGAATCGAAGAATTTCCCTGCTTTCATGATACCCATGGGGATGAACAGGAGCCCTGAAATACCAATAGCACCTATTACACCGGCGAGCATGTCATCCCATATAATAGTAATGAGGGCCAAAACCACCATGGGCAGCACCAATCCCCGGACTCCCCCGTTTTTCTTAATAGCCTGGGTCGAATAGGGCCTTTCTCCGGATTCCTGTTTTTCTAAAGGGGCTGGGCTATTTATGGCTTGGTCAATTGAAGCTGAGCCTCTAAAGGCATAATCAGCGGCCGAAGGGACAATCGTTGATTTGTTCGAGACTCGCAGCCGGGCCGGGCCTGGAAAAACACCAAGGACAAACAGAGGTACCATAACCACAGAGACCAGGGGATACACCATAAAGGGTATGGTTCGCAGATAGGCCAGGGAGGGATTTCCATAAACCGTCAGGCCGTTGGCCAAAAGCTGGCCGGTCATAAACGCAGCCCAGGTAGACAGAGGAACCAGCACACATACCGAAGCAGCGGTTACATTGACCATATAGGCCAACACAGCCCGGGGAACTCCATAATTGTCCGTAACCTTTTTCATGGTTGAACCAACAGTAAGAACATTCAGATAATCATCCATAAACAAAACCAAGCCCATGGCCCAGGTACCCAGAACTGCCACCCGTTGATTCTTCAACCTCCCCTGTACCCGGGAAGAAAATGCTGCTGCTGAACCGGATTCTTCCAGGATTTTAATGAGAGAACCAAACAAACCGCAGACCAGGACTATCCAAATAGTGGTCTGGTCTGCCAGTACGGTATACACCCCCTGGAGAAAGGCAGGAAACCACATCCACCCCTCCAAAAAAACATATCCCACTACAGCTCCCAAAAGCAGGGGCTCGAAGGTTCTATGGGTCTTAATTGCCACCCCTATAACCACTAAAACCGGAATCAGGCTGCCTATTCCGAAGTGCAAAACCTCAATGTCTCCCATTACCCCCCCCCAATTACGGATATCCATTCCCATAATAGGGGCTGTATGGGGATTTTGCCAACCTAATTGGGTTATTTTGTCAGGTCTGATATGCCTTTGATAACAAACAGAGAAAACAGACAAACTGACCCCGAATATGCTAAGGTCCACCTATGGCAGAACAACAATCACCCGAGCCGAAAAAACGACCTTCCCTGCTTCGCCAGGGCTCGAGCCTGAGTCTGTTTACCTTCGGTTCCCGGATCCTCGGTCTGATCCGGGAAATGGTCAAAGCAGCGTACATGGGCACTACCCCCATTAGCGATGCTTTCTCGGTGGCGTTCCTCATTCCCAATTTATTCAGACGGTTGTTCGCAGAAAACAGCATGACCGTAGCATTTATTCCAACCTTTCGGGACTACTACGACAGCCAGGATGGACAGCACATTCGCCAGTTTCTCAGTGCCACATTCAGTCTTCTACTCTTTGCTGTGAGCCTGACAACAGGATTAGGTATTCTGTTTACCCCCGCCCTTGTTCCCCTGTTCGGTACAACGACCGGAGAAACCATCGTTCTTACCCGAATTATGTTCCCCTACCTGGCCATAATCAGTATTGGTGCGTTTTTCCAGGGCATACTGAACGGAGTGAAAATTTTTAACCCCTCGGGTTTCACCCCTATTCTGTTCAATATCTGCGTAATTGGACTTACGATGCTCCTGAACCCCTATGTGGAAAATCCCGGCAGGGCAATGGCCATTGGGGTTCTGGTGGGAGGAATGGTTCAAACCGGATTCCAGCTTCCTTTTGTTCTGAAAAATGGATTTTCTTTCGGAATAGTCAGCCTGA
>SKVS01000358.1 GCA_007129335.1 Spirochaetaceae bacterium | reverse complement strand
GATCCCCTATCCAGAGGGTAATGGATTCCACATCGTCTGTAGCAGTATGAATTCTGATGTGTATGGTTCGATCCTTTAAGGCATAGCACCAAGGTTCGGTGGTGCGATGAAAAATTGCTGCTGCATTCATTATGTACTCCCTTTACTTCTATCATGGATTCACCATTATTTTCCAGAGATTCCTCTGTCTGGGATGCCATTTCTAGCTGTTTTCAGCTTCCTGCTTCCTTGTTTTTTCATCAAGGTCCAAATTTCTCATCAGAAGAGAAAAATTTGCAAAAAATTGAAAAAAATTGCTTGCGTAAATTCAGATTACCATTTAGCCTACATCAAGTAAACCGATTTAGTAACGGGATGTTCAATACTTTGAAAGCCTGTATTCTGTACCGTTTTGCTAAGGTTTGAATGTGCCAGGGTGGATCAGCCGGGACTCAAGGGGCCTGTTTGGCGGTATCTCCCAGAATTTAGTCAGGTTCTTGTGAACTGCGGGGAATGATAAAGGTTTCAAGCTGATATAGCGAAGGAAAAGTATCGTTACTGCAGAATTTCTTGAATGAGTAGGGCAGGACCTACAGGTATTTTTCCTGGCAATAATTAATGGAGCCTTACCTGAGGATGTGCTTTATCATAAGGTGTTAAGAAAGGTGTTGGTTTTATTTTTTTGCAAACCGGTTTAATAGCTCGGTATGGCATAAAACCGATGGAGAAATATTTCTGCCTTTAGGCAGGTTTAAAAAGAAATCATAGAACTGTAGTAAATTTCTTACCACAGTTCTTTGAAATATTTTATATTTAGGGAATAACCCCTTTTGGGGTATATCACAAGGAGGCTTTTGATGAAAAAACTCATGACACTGTTGGTAGTGCTTGCGTTTTTGTTTGCAGTTGTTGCTCCGGTAGTAGCCGGTGGACAACAGGGTGGCGGTGCAGCTCCTGCTGCAAGGGGAGTTGAGCTGGTAGTTCAAGTAGAGACTTCCTGGGAAGCATACTACAAAGCTGTTGCTGAACGAGTTGCTGCCCGGTATCCCGGAACTACTTTCCGCTGGATCGTAACCGGTGCCTTTGATCACCTTGGTGTACTCGATTCAACCGACGTAACCAACCCCGATGTTGGGGATGTTTATGCATTTCCTATGGACAGACTCTTTGGACTTGAAAGAAATGAAGCACTTGCTCCTATTCCCGCTCGGGAAATGGCAGCCCGGGTAGGCGGATTTGGTGATTTCGATGCTGGTATTGGTGGTGCATTGAAGATTGATGGTGATTACCTTGGCTTCCCCATGAACATTGAAACCCTGGTAAACTTTGTGAACACCGCTAATGCCCGGGCCCTGGGAATTGACCTGAGCCGACCTATTGAATTGACCGAGCTCGATCCTGAAGCTATGCTCGTTCCTGTATTCAATGCATGGTTTGGTGTTGCCCTTACCAACTCTGTTGGTCTTGAGCTTCTTGGTAAAGACGCAAATGGTAACCTCTACTCTGACCTTACCGAGAATTTCTCAGCTCTTCCTCGGGAAAAGCAAGATCTCTTCCGAGCATTGTTTAATTACTGGCAAGCTCATGACCGGGCAAATACTCCCCTTTGGGATGGTTCTTCAGCTTGGGGTTACATGGATACCGAATTTACCACAGGTGGAAACACTGCAATTCGGCTTGAAGGTCCCTGGTCAGCGAACTCACTTGCAAACCTGACCAATGGCGGTGCAGACATGGAAATCATTTCCATTGACCGGGTTACCCTCAATGGACGACCCCTGTCTCACTGGCAGAGCGGCTGGGCTGTAGGGGTTAACTCACGGCTGGAAGGAAATGCGGAAAAAATGGCTGTTGCTATTGCTTTCCTGGAAGAAATTTCCAATCCCCGCTACGCAGCTGAGTTCTTCGGAGTTCCTGGTGCAGATCCTGATCTTGTGCCCAGCAAAATCATGGCTAACGTTTCTGTACAGGATTACATGAACGCAAACCTGAGCACTGCAAACAAGGAAGTTATTGCTGCTGTTGTAGAATCCTATGCTGCTGCTACCGAAAGACCCTTGTTTATCGAGTGGGGTCAGGTATGGGGTACTTGGGAAAATGCCCTTCTTTCCTGGGCAGCTGTAAAGCCTGCTACTGTAGAGGCTGCTTACGCAGAGGTTCAAGCAGCGTTCCGCGCAATGATGCTTAACTTCTAAGTCTAACCAACATGAAGAAGAGAAGAGGGTTCGCCTTCTTCTCTTCTTTTTTACATTTTTTTGTCGCATTTGATTTTTGCATTTGATTATTACATCTGGATATTGCAATAAATTGAAAATCAGTTTTTTTCACATGTACTGATTTGGTTGGTTTTTTCTACCGGTTTTTCTGGCGTTGAGACCTTACCTTTCATTACATTACCTATTAAAATGAACTATACATGAATACCTATGTAAAACTACCAAAGCAGCAACTCTACTGGATCCTTATTACCTGTGCTGTTTTAATTTTTTTTCCTTCAATTGAAGCGTTTATGCGGGTCAAAGATTATGACCTGTTTCTTGCCTGGGTGAACGAGGTAGGCGGTTCTCCCGAAGATCTTTTTGATACCTACATTACCATACAACTGAATATTTATTTTATCAGTATTTTGTTGCCCATGGTCTACGGTATTTATTCTTACTTTGCCTACACAAAAATAAGAATAAACCAGTTGTTTGTTTTTATGTGGGGTGTTCTCATTATTGTCGGATTTGCATATACCATAGTGAATACCTCAATTGAGTCAATTTTCTTTTTCGGGTATATCTTCGGATATGCGCTATTGTTTATGACCAATTTATCCCTTGCTCAGGTAATACAAGAGAGCAAATCGGTATAGAAGGGGGAGCGTGTCTTGGAAAAACAAAGTCGAGTGCTGCTGTACGATGAAATAGGCAATTCGTATGAGCGGAAAAATCTCTATCTGAAGCAGCTGTTTTCATTAAAAGAGCAGTTGGATGATGGAACTGACGGATCTGCTGCAAAGCAAGCGTTGAGAGAGTTGGGGCAGAATAAAAACAAGCACCCCCATATTGTTGCTCTCAGGGATTATCAAAGGGCTGAAAAGACGTTTTTGAGCCAGTTAAAGGCCCAGAGGTCTGCTTACAGTCAGGGATTGGACAAGGACTTGCCTGGGAAGCTGAAGTCTTTGCAAACCAGATTGTTTCTTGCACAGAAAAAAAAGGACTTTTATGAGTCCTACCAAGAATTGTCCTATGATGCAGAACTTCACTTCAAAGAGAATACCCTCATAGTTCAGCAACTACCCGACATTATTACCCAGTATGAACAAAACCGCAGTCAGTTGCTCCAGGCTCTTGAAGATAAGAAGAATCTGGACCGGGAGGCAGAGAGGACGGCTGCAATTGAATACAAGCGGCTGCGGGCTGAGCAAAATCAGCATTTTCGTCATGGGGTTAAAATCCTGAAATCCAAAAAGAAAAAAGGCCTTATCTCCCACAAAGCTCTTGTCAACGGAATTGCCGAACTCAAACATAAGAGAGACGAAATTAACAAGGTTAATTCCTACACCAGTAAAAAGAAAGCAATTAACGAGCTCATAGCAAATAAGCGGTATACCATGGCTCAGGGCTTGAATCTCCAGCTGAAAGTCCTGAAATCCAATATTTCGGATGTACGCCGGGTTACTCCTGTTGAAACCGAGCACCACATACCTTGGTATGCTTTTGCAGGAATAATACTGCCTGGATTGGGTCAGCTTTTAAACCGCCAATATGTTAAAGCCGCCTTGTTTTTCATCGGAACTTTATTCCTTTATTTTGTAGCAATCCCCTATGCCCTCGGATATGGGAATTACCAGGGAACCGGTGTATCCGGTCTTATTACCCTGGCAGCAGGGGCCCGAAGGGTGGATCGGTCGTTGATTTTCATGATCGAAGGAATTATGGCTATTTTTCTCCTTCTCATTGGGGCGACTATACTCATTATAAATTTTAATGATGTATTTAAAACCCAAATCGCCAGCTTTAAGGGCATACGCCCAAGAAATTGGTTTGAAACAGCAGTAAGAATTGAAAACGAAGGGTTTCCCTATGTGGTTTCGATTCCTGCTCTTTTAGTAACCCTGTTCATAGTCATGGTACCAATCATGACAGCAATTCTCCTATCATTTACAGGCATGGATCCCCAGAACCAATCCAAGTTTCCCTGGGTCGGACTGCAAAACTACCAGCTTATTGCGTTGGGCCGAGGTCTTGCCGGGTCGGTGTTCTGGCTCATCCTGGGCTGGACCCTGGTTTGGACCATTGTTGCAACCACCTCAGCAATCGTTACCGGGTTTATGCTGGCCATTATTGCTAACGGTGACCGGATAAAGGGAAAGGTTTTTTTCCGAACCGTGTATCTGCTTCCCTGGGCTGTTCCGGCTTTCATTACAATTATGTTTTTCAGTATTATGTTCTCTCCAAATGGAGCTATGACCGAGTTAATCAGTTCAATCTTTGGCCAAAGAATTCTGATTAAAAACGATCCCACCCTTTCCCGAATAACCCTTATAGCCCTGCAAACCTGGCTGGGCAGCTCCTATGTTTTCCTCTTATCTACCGGGGTTCTCCAGGCAATACCAGGAGATCTCTACGAAGCAGCTCAAATTGATGGAGCTACAGACTGGCAAAAGCTGAGACGAATAACCTTGCCTATAGTGCTGTTCCAGACTGCCCCATTATTGGTTGGCCAATATACCTTTCAGTTCAATAATTTTTCAATAATCTGGCTGTTCAACCAGGGAGGCCCATTCAATCCAACCCGGTATGGAAACCTGGCTGGGGGAACAGACTTGTTGATTTCCTATATTTATAAACTTGTAATGGAAAATCAATATCAGGCCATCGGGGCTGCAATCAGTATTATTATTGCCCTTGGTCTTATGCTGTTTGCCTTTATTGGATTCAAGAATTCCAAGGCATTCAAAGAGGAGCGGTTATAACATGGCAAAAAAAGTAAAGGCACAAAAACTGTATCTTTCGGATAAACCTCCCTTGACGGTGGTAGGTATCATTACCCTTATTCTCTCCTATGTAATACTTTTTGCATGGAGCCTGGCTGTACTTTGGCCTCTCTGGCAAATGATGTTATCCGCATTCAATGGAAATCAGCAGCAGTATCTCATGACCAATGAGAATTTCACGTTTTCCACCAGGCACTTTACCTACCTTTTTGAAAATACCTTGTATTTAACCTGGGTAAAGAACACCATTTTTATTGCTGGCAGCACCGCATTGTTTACCCTTCTTATTGTTTCGTTCACCGGTTTTGCCTATTCTCGCTTTAGGTTTAAGGGCAGGAAACCGTCTCTCATGGCAATAATGCTTATCCAAACCATTCCTACCTTTGCAGGTATTACCGCTTACTTCACCATGCATACCATTATTTCTAACTATGTACCCTGGTTTTCCCGGCAAATGATGCTCATTCTCATTTATTCTGGAGGGGGCATTGCGGGTAATACCTTCATTTTGAAGGGTTATTTAGATTCGATTTCCACTGAACTGGACGATGCAGCAAGAATTGACGGTTGTTCAAATATGCAGG
>SKVS01000148.1 GCA_007129335.1 Spirochaetaceae bacterium | reverse complement strand
CTGCCGGGTTTCAGCGACGGGGAACAGCAAATCCGGCAACTGTATGGTCGGTTGATCGATGCGGGGGTAAGCTGCATCATTCCCGGCTGGCTGACCCTGAGACCAGGCCGGCAAAAAGACTATTATTTCAGAGCTTTGGAATCCGGAAAGCTCGATTTGACTCAGAGCCTCTATGAAAAGGAGCTTCAAAGCGGAAACCCCCATTGGCAGTACCGACAGGAAAAGCAGCGCCTTTTTGGGCAACTCCAGCGGGAATTTCGGATTGCCTCCTGTATTCCCCACAGGGTCTACCAGCGAACCCTCCACAAGGCCGACATGCTGTACATGGTCTTGCTGCAAATGGAGCAGTGGTATGATTCTCAAGGTGTGGACATTTCTCGTCTGACCGCGAGCCGAACAAGCTATGAGCAATGGCTGCTCGGCCAGAAAAAATCCCTGGGATCAATACGGGGTAGCGGGGAGAAGCACGATATGGACGGTCTGATAACCAGGGCCAGGGCTTCAGGAGACCTGGAACAAGTCATTTCCAATGCAAAACTATGGGTCTTCCTCCAGGGAATTCTCGATGGTACAGCCTGTTTCGAACCTTGGGTATCATGATCCTGTGAACCCTGGGCCGCAAGCTCCTGAGCAGTCCCGGGAGGTTCGGGCAATCTATTACTTGGGCTTTTTTGCTGAACCCTTGCGAGCTACCGATAAGCCGCCAAATCCCCCGATAATTGCCATGTAGAATCCCAGGTCGTACCACCAGCCGGTGTTCATAGGTTCATAAACCCGGACTGCAGGATTGAAAAATCCGACAATCAGGGAGAATGGGGCAATCCACCCGTGCCAAATCCCCCAGAAGAACCCTGCAGAACTTCGTTCCTGGAAGCGGTTGTCTCCGGGGAAGCAACCAGAAAGTATCAGGATCAGGCATATAATCAATAGGCCCATACCAAGGAATGAGGGGCGACTGCTTTTTTTCATGATTCCTCCGTTCGTGTCCGATACAAGGGTATGGCAAGGTTCAGATTTTTTCAATATGTATTGTCAATCATTCTTTTTTCAGGCTTTGGCTCGGTCTCCCTTTACTCTACACCAATGGAAATACTGAAATCGGGAACCCTGGATGAGGTCCAGGGGGTTTACTCCCGGGTTGCAACCCAATTGCGTCAGGATGCCTACCTCTGGACACCCCTGATGATAGCCGCAGGATCTAATCCCCATCCGGAAGTCATACCCTATCTCATCCAGCGGGGGCAGGATGTTCACGCCAGGAGTCTGGATGGATGGACTGCCCTCATGTTTGCCGCTGCATTTAACCCTGAACCGGGGGTAGTAAGGGCCTTGGTTGAAGCCGGGGCACGGATAAGCGACCGTACTGCGAACAACTGGAATTTTCTGTATGGTGCATCCCGGTATTTGAACGAGAACATTACCCAAAGCCTGGTTCTTCCCGATGGAAATGGAGTTTCTTCAACCCTGTCTTCTGCTTTGGGTGGGGTAACCCTGGGTTCCTTGGATGGCAAACCCTCCGGAGATGCATCTGTTGAATTTTCTGCACATTCCGGGTTGCCCGACTGGGAGTTGTGCGAGTTGTTACCCTGGTCCCAAGATTGGACCTGGATGAATTTTGCCGGCAATGTGGACCGTTGGGTTGACTGGCTGTCTTTCGATCATGACTCCCTGGATAGGAAAACCGGTTGGTCTGGGATTTTCTTTGCAGCCAGGTTTAATTCCAACCTGTCGGTGTTTGAGATCCTTGCAGACCTGGGGGATACTCCCTTCCAGTCCGATGAAGGGGGAATGACGCCCCTGGACTACGCCCGGGAGTTTAACCCGGGGCTGGGTGAATTGCTGAATGGGGAGTATTGATACTGGCCCTCAGGAGAAGGCCCAGGTGCGGATTTCCCTGATTCCCTGGGGAGCATCTATAAAATGCAGGGTTCTCCAGCCCCGTTGGGCAGCCCCTGCGATATTTGCTGATAAATCATCTACAAACAGAATATCTTCCGGCTGAGAACCGGTTTTCTCTTCTGCCAGCAGGTATATGTCCGGGTGGGGTTTGATCATACCTACATCACCGCTCCATATGCGTACCGGTATGGTTTCAAGCCAGGGCCATAATTGATCCCACAGAATTCCCACTTTTGGAGGCATGTTGGATAAAATTGCGGTTTTGATTCCCGCGTCAATGCATTCTCGGGTTAAGGATGCCAGCTCTTCCCGGGGATAGTTGAAAGAAGCAATATCGGTTTCCAAATAGTGTTCCCAGTTTTGGGCTGCAAGATCCATGGCTTGAGGTACGGATAAATCGGACAAAACCTTTGCCCAGTATTGTTGAGTGTCTAATAAGCCTTTATCGTAGTCGAGCCGGTGGGATGACCAGGCAGGGAAAAATTCCTGGGGCTTAACTCCCAGCTGTTGGAGCAGGGAATGGTATGCATTTTTGTTCTGGTTCTCGGTCAGGACATTGCCAAAATCTAGAATGAGGGTCTTGGGTATTTCCGGGTTGGTGTTGAGCTTCATGGTTCCATCATAGTCAGGAGTAAAATGCTTGCAACCCCCCTGAACCAGGGCTAACGAAGGACAATGAAAGTTACTGAGAGACTATAGATTCAAACCAATAACTCGACAATTGTCGAGTTATTGGTTTGAATCTATAGTCATGAGCGACACCTGGGTTTACGTATTTTTCCCTTTCAATATTCGCCCTGCGCTTGCCTTGCCCCTGAACTCCTGCCACAATATGTTCATGCCAGTAATTTCTCATACCTACCAACCCGGGTTTTTTCGAAATGCCCACGTGAATACGACCTGGTCGTCAAAATTCCGCTTTGTTCCCCAGGTTACCTACCAGCGTCAACGGTTTGAACTTTCCGATGGGGATTTTGTTGATATCGATTGGTCGTACAGCCCGGCTGCTTCCCCGAATAATCCATCTGACAAGTGTGTAGTCATCCTTCATGGACTGGGCGGCAGCTCCCAGGGAGTGTATGTTCGGGGTCTGGTCCGGGCATTGAATGCCCAGGGTTGGGATACTGCTGCGTATAATTTTCGGGGTGCCAGCGGTGAAATGAACCGGCTGCCGGTTACCTATCATTCGGGCCGAACCGATGACCTGCATGAGTTCAGCACATCCCTGGTTTCCCAGGGACGGTACCGGGTTCTTTGCCTAGTTGGATTCAGTCTCGGGGGTAATGTGACCCTGAAATACTTTGGGGAAACCGGGGAAAATTGTCCCTACAATTTTGGGGCAGGGGTATCGGTGCCCATGGATCTGGCCGGCAGCGCCGGGACGTTGGAGAAATCATCCTATTATATGAAGTATCTCCTAGGAAAACTTCGCCCCTTCATGGAAGAAAAACACCGCCAGTTTCCTGACCGTATCAGCCTGGAAGGATTTTCCAGCATTGCTTCCTTTCGGGAATACGATGACCGCTATACATCCGTGCTTAACGGTTTCAAGGATGCCCAGGAGTATTGGGAAAAATCCAGCAGTTTACCCTCACTACCTAATATAAAGAGGCCAGTACTGGTGCTGAATGCCCTGGATGATCCCTTTTTGAGTCCCGGCTGTTTTCCCTTTCAAGTTGCCGATCAGAGTTCCAAGGTGCATTTTTGCGCCCCCAGGTATGGCGGCCATGTGGGGTTTATGGAATTCCCTAACCGGGTCTATACCGAAACCATTGTTCCGGATTTTTTTCATGAGATGATGCGTCTATGAAGAAGGACTCTATGAAGAAGGACCTGCAGTATTTCAAGTTTTGCGCCTATGGGTTTCTGAAAAATCTGCGTTTTTACGAACCCTTTTTTATGTTGTATCTCCTGGAGAGAAACCTGAGTTTTGCTCACATTGGTATTCTCTACGCAATTCGGCAAATTGGAATAAACCTCCTGGAAATTCCTTCGGGACTCTTTGCCGATGCCCTGGGCCGCAGAAGTTCGATGTTGCTTTCTTTTCTTGCCTACATTGGTGCGTTCGTCGGTTTTTACCTTGGTCAGGATTTTCTCACCCTGCTGTTACCCATGGCGCTGTATTCATTCGGTGATGCATTTCGTACCGGAACCCACAAGGCAATGATTTTCGATTATTTAAGGCAAACCAACCAGGATCATATGCGCACTGCTTATTATGGAAACACCCGAGCCTGGAGCCAGCGGGGAGCTGGGGTATCTGCACTGATTGCAGGGGCTTTGGTCTTTTGGCGGGGATCCTACGCAGCGGTGTTTCTTTTTACCATTATTCCCTATGCCCTGGATTTTCTGCTGATTCTGTCCTATCCCCGTAATCTTGACGGCCCGGGCAGGGGGTGGGGAGCACTTGGAGAGATACGCGGGGAGTTTTCCCGGGTGTTGAAAGAGTTACTCAGCAGTTTCTCCCATCCCCAACTCCTGCGGGGTATTTCCAGCCTCGCCCTGTATACCGGGTACTACAAGGGGTGCAAGGATTTCCTTCAGCCTCTGTTGCGTTCAATGGCCCTGGGGCTTCCTGTTTTTCTGTCACTGGTTGAGCAGGAGCGGACAGCCCTGGTAACAGCAGTTCTGTATTCTGCTCTGTACTTCCTGACAGCCTTTGCCTCAGGACAATCCGGGGCTCTGGCGAAAAGGTTTCCCGCCTTGGAAACCCCCTTGAACCGAACCCTTTATGCAGGAACCCTCCTGGGAGGGGCTGCTGGTTTGGCATACCTTCTGAACATTCCATTTCTTGCGGTTTCCCTGTATGTGGGTATTTTCGTTATTGAGAACCTACGCAAACCAATGGGAGTCGATTACGTGAGCCAAAGGATTTCTCAGGGGTCAATGGCTTCAGCCCTGTCGGTAGAATCTCAGGTGGAAACCCTGTTTGCTGCAGGATTTTCCTTGGTTCTGGGGTTCCTGGTGCATTATTGGGGTCTTGGGGCAGGAATTATTCTGGTTTCCCTGCTTGTTGGCATTATGGGATACGGCTTGCGGTTGAAAGCTCGGGAGCAGTAGCTGATCCCAGGCTGACAGCAATGTTCAGGGCAAAATCTCCCAAGTGTTCGGTATGCCTGATAATAGTAATGAAATGCAGCTCTGATTTTATATGAGCATCTTTGGATTTCATGCGTTTACGGGATTGTTTGTTGATTTTGTTCCGTTTCTTATCGATTTTTTCTTCCAGCTCTCTGATTTGATCCAGCATATCGGGTGTCCAATCTCGGTCAATATTATTAAATACAAAGTCCATGGATTCCTGGACAATGAGGAAGAGTCGCTGAAGGGATTGGGAGTCTTCTTCATCCAGGTTGACCTTGGTGCAGTCAATTTTGTCCATGATCCTGGCCATTTTCTCCAGGGAAGAGCACATATTGTCCAGCTCGTGGAGGGTTTGAAACAGACCGGTAATAGTGTGGCTTTCCTTGTCGGTGGCCTTCTGCTGGGTACAGACCCCAATGAATTCAGCAAGTACGGGTATCATTTTTCTTACTTCTTCTGTCTGGGGCAGGAGGGTAAGGTGGAGCGCCAGGGATTGGTTCGACCGGGCAGTGAAAAAATCCCGGGTTGTTTCGTACATTCCCAGGATTTTTCTTGCTACCCGTTGAATTTCCCTGCTTCCCCGGTGAAGGTTCATGGAAAGGGTGGTGGTTAATCCCGTATGAATGTAGTCGAATCGGTAGGTGTCTGCCATGTCT
>SKVS01000291.1 GCA_007129335.1 Spirochaetaceae bacterium | reverse complement strand
TGCTGCAGCCCAGCACAAAATAGATGTTTCGGTTATTTTTGTGCCAGCGCCCTTCGCAGCAGGAGCTATTAAAGAAGCTGCTGACGGGGGAATTCCCCTCATTGTGTGTATAACCGAGGGGGTTCCGGTGAATGATGTTCTGGTTATGTACCATTATGTTAAGTCCAAGGGTTCGCGGATGATTGGACCTAACTGTCCGGGTCTCATTAGTCCGGGATCATGTAAAATTGGAATTATGCCCGCAAAAATTCACAAACCGGGAACAGTTGGGGTTATTAGTAGATCGGGTACCCTGACCTACGAGGTGGTTCACGCCCTTACAACTAATGACATGGGGCAAAGTACCTGCGTTGGAATCGGTGGGGATCCGGTTGTTGGGTCGGGTTTTATTGATCTGCTTGACCTGTTCAACAATGATCCGGGAACCGATGGAGTTGTTATGATCGGAGAAATAGGGGGAGAAGACGAGGAAGCTGCTGCTGCCTGGATCAAGGCTAACATGAAAAAGCCTGTCGTGGGTTTCATCAGTGGCCGAACAGCTCCCCCGGGAAAGCGAATGGGACACGCCGGAGCAATCATTTCCGGTGGAAAAGGAACCCCTGAGGCAAAGGTAAAGGCTCTTGAGGATGCGGGAGTACCGGTGGCCAATACCCCCAGTGAAATTCCCGGTTTGTTGAAGAAGAAATTATCCTAGAATCTTTTTCTTTAGCTTTGAGGAAATTTCGAAATAAGCCTCCGGGCATTATCTTTATACCGGGGGCTGAACATATACTGTGGTAGTAGCTTTGGTAGCCAGGCTTTCTCGGCGTGCTGCCTGCTTCTACCAAAAAGAGGCCCATTATGCGGGAAGAACTTACAAGCTATTCACCTTACATCGATGAGCTTTACGAAGCTTGGAAACAGGATCCCGGAGGTGTTGATCCCTCCTGGCAGGATTTTTTTCTCCAGTATCAGAATTATTCCGACTATGCCGATGGTGTACCCTTCTCCGGATCCGCGGTATTGAATGCTGAAGAATCGAATGCTGAAGAATCGAAAGCTCAGGGATATACTCCGGACCAAATACCCGTGCAGAAAAGATTTCCCCGGTACCGGGTAGAGGCAATGGATCCCCAGGGATCGGGGTCCTCTTTAAAAGACTCCGATGCGGAGAGTCTGGTAAAGCAGGGTAGGGTAAACAGCCTGATTTGGGCATATAGGGATGTTGGGTATATCTATGCCAAGACGAATCCCCTGGAAGGCTACCTGACTCCCGATCAGTATTACCGGCTGTTTACCATTGAGGGAGATTACGAGAGTCTGACCTTGAAAGAGTTCGGTTTGAGCGAAGAAGATTTGGATCGGAGTTTTTACGCAGGCCGCTTCATGCAACCTCCTATTCAACCCCTCAGAGAAATAGTCCAGAGGCTGCAGACCATTTACTGCGGTACCTTTGGTTCGGAAATCCTTCATATTCAGAATAAAGCAATTCGGAAATGGCTCATTGAACATATTGAGGGGTCAAAGGCTCATAATGGTTTAACAGCCGAGGAGAAAATCGGTATACAACAAGATCTTATTCGGGCTGAAGAATTCGAGACCTTCATTCACACCAGTTTTATTGGACAAAAAAGATTCAGCCTCGAAGGATCAGAGACCCTCATTCCTGCTCTGCGTTACCTTATATCCGGTGCAGCGAATCATGGAGTACAGGAGCTGGTTTTTGGTATGGCCCACAGGGGCAGGCTGAATGTTCTGTGCAACGCCCTGGGAAAAGAACCTGTAGACATGTTTGCGGCCTTTGTAGATAACTACACCCCCCATACCTACGGTGGTTCCGGGGATGTTAAATATCATCTTGGGTACAGCCACGATTTTGTGGATGAACAGTCCGGCTCATCGGTGCACATTTCCCTGGTCGCCAATCCCAGCCATTTGGAAGCGGTGGATCCGGTTGTAGAGGGGAAAACCCGGGGTATCCAACGCCGCCGGGGTGACCGGTTGCGGAAAAAGGTCATTCCAATTCTCATTCATGGGGATGCAGCCTTCAGTGGCCAGGGCGTGGTTGCCGAGACTCTGAACCTGAGCCAGCTCAGGGGGTATAAAACCGGGGGTACCATACACCTTATTGTTAATAATCAAATTGGATTTACTACTGCAAGTAAGGATGCCCGATCTACCTTCTTTGCCACGGATATAGCTAAATCCATTTCCATACCGGTCTTTCATGTAAACGGCGACGATCCAGAAGCAGTCATTCGGGCTATGGATCTGGCTATTCGGTTCCGACAGAAATTTGCAACCGATGTGGTTATTGACATGATCTGTTATCGGAGGCTCGGTCATAATGAAGCAGACGAACCGAGCTTCACCCATCCAAAAATGTACGGACTCATAAACAGTCATCAAAGTGTAAGAACCCTCTATGGCAGGAAACTCAGAGAAGAAGGAGTCTGGCTGGAGGAGGAACAAAATGCATTTCGCGACGAATACAAGGCATTTCTCAAAAAACAGCTGACCCTTGCAAAGGGAGATTATCAACCCAGGGTTGATGATGCCTTTGAAACAGGGGTGTGGAACAAGTATAAGCGGGCTTACAGCTTTACCCCCATACCTACCGATGTACCCATGAAGATTTTAGAGCCAATTGCAAAAACCTTGTGTACCGTTCCTGAAAATTTTCAAATTCACCCAAAGCTCAATCGTTTTCTTGAAGAAAGGTACAAACAGTTCTATGAAGAGAAAGCTGTTGACTGGGCCTTTGCTGAGAGCATGGCCTTTGGTAGCATATTGCTCGAGGGATACCCAGTACGTCTTTCAGGAGAGGATTGTGGGCGGGGCACATTCAGTCAACGCCATAGTGTGTGGTGGGACCATAGTTCCGTAAAGCCGGTGAGTTACCTGCCTTTGCAGAATATAGCTGAAGAGCAGGGTTTTTTTGCAGCCTACGACAGCCCCTTAAGTGAGTTTTCTGTTCTTGGATTCGAGTACGGCTACAGTATTGCCCTTCCTGACGCCCTTATCATGTGGGAAGCCCAGTTCGGCGATTTCGTTAACGGAGCCCAGGTTATTATTGACCAGTTCATAGTAGCTGCTGAAACCAAATGGTTCAGATCCAGTGGTCTGGTCATGCTGCTTCCCCATGGATACGAAGGCCAGGGGCCTGAGCATTCCAGCGCCCATCTGGAACGGTTTTTAAGTCTCTGCGCAGAAAATAATATTCAGGTTGTAAACCCTTCTACTCCTGCTCAGTTTTTCCATCTGCTTCGCCGACAGGTTCACCAACCTTTCCGCAAGCCCCTGGTGGTAATGACACCGAAAAGCATGCTGAGGAACAAGATTGCCCGTTCTCCAGTACAAGAACTGACCAGCGGATACTTCCAGGATGTGATCGATGATAGTTCGGCTACCGGTAAGGAAACCAAGGTGCTTTTGTGCAGTGGAAAGGTGTACTATGACCTCATTGCCCGAAAAGAGCAGTTAAATGACCGGGATACAGCAATTATTCGCCTGGAGCAAATATATCCTTTCCCCAACGATCAGTTGGTGGAAATTTGCAGTCGCTATACCAAAGCCAAGGTTTTTCGGTGGGTTCAGGAAGAAAGCCGAAACAGGGGGGCCTGGTATTTTGTGTTCCAGCGCTATCCCGATTTTATTCCTCAACCTTTTCGCCTGGAATATGCCGGAAGACCTTCTGGTGCAAGTCCCGCCAGTGGAAGTCATACCCAGCATACCCGGGAGTTGGAAGAGTTTTTAAGCGCAGCCTTTGGGCCTATAGAGTAAGGAAACGTTTTACAAAGAAGGAGAACCTTTCATGATTGACATTACCGTTCCAGCAGTGGGAGAAAGCATTACCAGCGGGATACTGGCAACCTGGCTTGTTCAGGATGGACAGTACGTTACAGAAGGACAGGAGGTGTTCGAACTGGAAACCGACAAAGCAACCATGGCTGTTCCCGCTCCTGCCTCTGGAAAGCTCAAAATGGATAAACTTCCTGGAACGGAGGTACAGGTTCATGAGGTCGTGGGAACCATCGATGAAACTATTGAACAACCAGAAAATCCACCAGTTGATAAACCTGAACAAACTCCCGCCCCATCGGAAAAAATATCCGGGAACAACAATACTCAGGAAACTGGCTCTGATCTGACTCCTGCAGTTCGGAAAATGGTACGGGAAAACAACCTTGATCCTTCGCTAATCCGGGGAACAGGACCAGGAGGGAGAATTCTGAAAGAAGATGTAAAAAATCATCTGGAGAAGGAACAAGGGTCAAAGGTTTCCCCTGACCAGGATGCTCCTGAGGCTGGGAAGAACCAAACCAGGGTTCCTATGACTCCAATCCGGCGTACCATTGCCCAAAGATTGGTTGCCAGCAAACAGAATGCTGCTCATCTTACCACCTTCAATGAGGTGGACATGTCCCAGGTTATGGAGCTGAGAAACCAGTACAAAGACCTTTTCGAGAAGAAGCACGGGGTCAAGCTCGGTTTTATGGGATTGTTCATTAAGGCATCCCAAAGGGCACTGCAAGCCTTTCCTCAGGTAAACGCATTTATCGATGGAAATGATATTCTGTACAACAACTATGTAGATATTGGGGTGGCCATGAGTACCGAACGGGGTCTTATTACCCCGGTTTTGAGAAGCGTGCAGAATTTGTCTCTGGCAGAGATTGAGCTTGCCATACTCGATTATGGGCAAAAAGCCAGGGCAAAAAGAATTTCCCCTGCTGATTTATCTGGAGGAACCTTTACTATCAGCAATGGCGGGGTTTTCGGTTCAATGCTCAGCACCCCAATTCCCAATCCTCCCCAAACCGCTGTAATGGGAATGCACTCAATTCAGGATAGAGCTGTTGTACGTAATGGGGAGATTGTAATTCGCCCAATGATGTACCTTGCTCTCACCTATGATCACCGGATGATAGACGGTAAAGAAGCCATCAGTTTCTTAAAAATGGTTAAGGACCAAATTGAAGATCCCAGCCGCATGGTTCTGGATGTGTGAGTCGGTAATATTGTCTGAGAGGAAGAAACATGAAGAAAGAGAGTACTCAGAAAGAGCATGACCAGGGAAGTAAATCGGGAAATCAGTCTGCCGAATTACTCCAGTTCGATACGGTTATTCTAGGAGCTGGGCCTGGAGGATATGTCTGTGCTATTCGTTGTGCCCAGTTAGGGATGAAGGTTTGCCTGGTAGAAAAAGAGCCTACTTTTGGGGGGACTTGTTTGAATGTCGGGTGTATCCCCTCAAAAGCCTTGTTGGAAAGTTCTGAACGGTTTCATCAGGTTCAACATCTTGGGGATCACGGTATCGTGCTCGATAAACCTCATCTGGATTTGAAAACCATGATGAACCGCAAAGATAAGGTCGTAAAGAAACTCACCGGTGGAATTGCCCAGTTGATCAAAGCCAATGGAATTACCTCCCTGGAGGGTCAGGGAACCTTCCTGCCGGGTAATCCTCTGGAAGTCGAGGTTCAAGGTAAGGATGGAAGGTATAGAATCCGGGGCAAACACACCGTCATTGCAACGGGTAGTCAACCGGTACAGCTTCCGGGATTTGAATTCGACGGTGACAGGATTCTGAACAGCACCCATGCCTTGGAACTCAAAGAGGTGCCCTCCGAGCTTATTGTCATCGGCGCTGGGGCTATT
>SKVS01000360.1 GCA_007129335.1 Spirochaetaceae bacterium | reverse complement strand
GTATGAGTTCTTTTTCTACAACTTTCTGTTTTTTCACAAGGTCGAACACATTTTGTATTTTTTCTGCCCACTTTTCGTATTTGTCCATGAGCTGGCGCTGAGCAGGATTCTGAAGAGAAAGTTGGGTAAGGGCTTTTTTCGGATCAGCTGCGGTGGTTGCCTGATCAACAATAATTTGACCGGATGACTGAACCGTTTCAATTCTCCACTTTTTTAACCGGTCTATATCTTTATCCGCGATTTTTACATGAGCGGGTACGAAGATGGTGTCTTCATCGAGGTATACCGGCTCAGAAAAAACCATCCCGGGCTTTAATTCAGACAGCAGGAAGGTCTTCATTCGTTGTCTCCATTACTTTTTAAGATTAATTCCTTATACAATACTGCAATTATAGCATATAGGTCCTCAGGTATGGGTGAACCAATGGGCATTTTCACTAATGTTTGTGCCACAAAATCATTTTCATGAACAGGTATGCCAAGCTGTTTTGCAAGCTTTAAGGCTTTCCCGGCCAGATCTCCCCTGGCATGACCAATGATTATTGGCGCAGCTACTCCAGCATTATACTGGAGAGCAGCTACCTGTTTATCATCAGCCATACATATCTCCCAGCAAAGAAGAAGATTCGGTAAAGGAAAAGCTTACCTTATCGTTATTTAACGGCTCTAAAGCAACTATATCAAGGAATCCGTAATCTCTCAACCGTGTTAATATATTTATTCGAGTTTCAGGTATTAATGAGTCAAAATCTTCAATATGTATATCCTGACGTCGAGGTTCATCCCATGCAACGGTTCTGGGACCACGGGATTTCTGGAAAAAATCGATCTGGATTCTCGTTACCCGACGGCTTGTTCTCTCATGGTACAGCTGAAGCAGCCCAACATAGGACTCCCTTTGGTAAAGAGGATAAAACTGCCAATAAGGTTTATCCTTGTCCCGGGCTGAAAATAAAGTATTGAACAAGGTAAGGAGGGGTAGAACATCCTCAGGAGATCGGCCTGGTTCGGACGGTAAAAAAAGCTCATACAGTTGGCTGATCTGCTGTTCATCTAAACGGGAAAAGATATCGGTTTCCATGGATTGGGCAAGTCCAATAAATCGCAAAAGGGGAATAGATGTATACCAATCATTTCTGAGATGGGGTTTAACCTGGTGGAATCTGGCCAAATAGTCCACCAGGGTTTTCTCCTGTATGGGCAGAAAAAGCTCTTGTAAGACTCCCAGGAGTAATTCCCAAAATTCTTTAGGCTGGGCAATAAACTGGGGAAAGGAAGGCACAGAGGTACCAAGGGAAGGCGGTTGAAGAGAAAGTTCTATGAGTTCATACCCTTTAGCTGCAGACAGGGTATTCGGACGGATCAACCACTGAGTTCCTGGTTCCAATCGGTAGCTGGTTTCAAGGCTCATCAGACCGGCAGCCCCCCGGAAATGAACCACATAGTTTCCATTTTTTTGTTCAACCGCTCGGACAACAAAAAAAACCCCGCCTTGTTCTGGTAGAACAGGTACAGGGTTTCTCTGCATTCCCACCAGGACAGCCCCAGGCTTTCCAATGGGTTCCATGAGGGTCCTATTTGGATCCGCTTGGATTTTTCTTTTTGATGAGTTCCCGTACTTTAGCAGATTTTCCAACCCGGTCGCGGAGATAGTACAACTTGCTCCGTCGTACCCGACCCCTTCTAACCATTTCCACCTGGGCTATTCGGGGGCTATGGAGGGGGAAAACCCGCTCTACGCCGACACCGTAGGAATTTTTCCGTACGGTGAAAGTTGCCGCAACACCGGAATTATTCATTGCAATTACGGTTCCCTCATAAACCTGGATCCGTTCATTTTTACCTTCTACAATGGTAAAGTGTACCTTAACCAGATCTCCAATAGAGAACTGCTCTACCCCATCGCGGAGTTGTTCGTTTTCAACAGCCTTTATCAGGTCCATCTCATCCTCCCTGTTGTTCCAGCTCTTTGAGCCACTTCATTTCTTCATCCGTCATAGCGTACCGGTGGAATAAATCCGGCCGGAAATCCCGGGTTTTTTGTAATTGCTTGGCCCGGCGCCACCTGCGAATTCGTTCATGGTTGCCAGATAGTAACACTTCCGGCACCTCTTTGTCCAAGCAGTGTTCCGGCCTGGTGTAATGGGGATACTCCAGAAGGCCGTGGGAATGACTTTCTTCCTCCAGGCTTTCTTCGTTAATTACCCCATCTATGAGACGGTACACCGCATCAATTATTACCAACGCGGCAATTTCTCCAGAGGAAATTACATAATCCCCAATAGAAATTTCATCCGTCACGTAGGTGTCAATAATCCGCTGATCAATACCCTCGTATCGACCGCAGATAAATACCAGTTCCCCTTCCTGGGATAACGTTCTTGCATATCCCTGGGACAATACCCTTCCTGAAGGAGTTGGATACACAACCCGTTTTCCAGAAGCACAAACAGATTCCAAGGCATCCCGAAGGGGTTCGGGCTTGAGTACCATACCAGCGCCCCCGCCGTAGGGGTAGTCATCGCAGGTGCGGTGTTTGTCCACAGCAAAATCCCGAATTTGAACAGGATTGTATTGGATCAAACCCCGCTCACCTGCCTTTGCCATAATTGAGCTTCCGAAGAAAGCATCAACAATTTCCGGAAAAAGGCTTAAAACGGTAAAGGTCATTCCAGAATCCAATCTACCAATAACTCTATGGTTCGGTCTTTTGTTTCGACCTCTCCGATAAATTGAGAGAGAAAGGGAATATGAACAATTCCATCATCCAACCGTCGGATTTCCAGCATGGATGAAGAAGCATTGTCCCAAACAGATACAACCGTTCCCTTCTTTTCACCTTTGAGAATGAGGTCACAACCTACAAGATCAGCAGTGTAGTACTCATTCTGTTCAAGGGCCGGTCCTTCATTCCTCGACCGGAGAATTTCCGCTCCTCTAAGCTGGTTTACCTGCTCGGGAGTTTCTAATCCCTTTATTTTTAGTATGTACTTGGGAGATGCTCCCCTGACATACTCAATTTCGATCGGCTTTTGCAGACCCTTATGCCGAAGTATCCCCGTCTTCATAGAAGTAATCATCTTGGGGTCACCACTTGGCAGGGCTATATTACATTCTCCCCGCACACCGTGGGAACTGCGGATAATTGCAGTAACCAGCAGATCGTCCATTAATCAAGAATTTCCAGCACTACCCGTTTCCCGGATCGGGAAGTAGCAGCACTCAACAAGGTTCGGATAGATTTGGCAATTCTACCGTGCTTTCCAATAACCTTTCCTACATCATCAGCGGCAACCCGGAGTTCCAAAATGGTGGATTTTTCTCCTTCAATTACCGCTACCTCTACCTGCTCAGGCTCATCAACCAGGGCCTTGGCAAGATATTCAATTAAATCCCTTTCCATGGCTTATACTCCTTGCAATGGTCTTACCATCCCACCGGATGGCCAGCCGACAGGAGAACCGGGTAGAAACCTCTGGTTCTCCCGGGAATTTAGGCCAGGTAAATACTCTTCTTGTTCAGCAGGTTTTTAACCGTATCAGATGGAATTGCACCATTGGCAAGCCATTCCTTTACCCGGTCTTCCTTTACTACCAGCTGTCGGTCTTCAGCTTCAATGGGATGGTAATATCCAAGCTCTTCTATGGCCCGACCATCCCTTGCCGTTCTTGAATCCATGACCACCAACCGGTAGTAAGGCCGCTTTTTGCTGCCGAATCTCTTCAATCGAATTTTCACACTCATTTCATGAGCCTCCTGTAAATCTTTACGCAATCGGGCTAACGATTATACCAGACAGTATTCGTTTCGGGGAGAGGGTTGCCGCGGTCCACCCCGGAATAAAACACCTTAAGGGAGTTTATCCACCAAACTGTTTCATTAGCTGCGCTTGATAGTTCTTATTTTTTGAAACCTTTTTCATCATGAGTTTCATTTTTTCAAATTTCTTAATGAGTTTATTCACTTCAAAAACCTTGGTTCCCGATCCATGGGCAATTCTTTTCCGTCGGCTCACACTGAGAATGAGATAATTTTGCCTTTCCTTCCTGGTCATGGATAAGATGATAGCTTCTTCCCGTTTCATTTCACTGTTATTTATGGCGTTTTCTGCATCCTCAGCCTTTATTCCGGGCATCATGGATAAGAGGGATTCCATACTTCCCATTTTTTTCATTTTCTGGAACTGATCTAAATAGTCTTCCAGGGTAAAGGTGGCACTGGCCATTTTCTTTTGAAGGTCAATGGCTTCTTGCTCATCGAAGGTTTCCTGAGCTTTTTCTACGAGGCTGACAACATCACCCATGCCAAGTATTCGACTCGCGATTCTATCGGGATAAAACGGCTCGAGATCCTTAACCTTTTCCCCGACTGCAATAAATTTAATTGGTTGATCGGTAATTGATTTAATACTAAGGGCTGCACCACCCCGGGTATCCGAATCGAATTTGGTAAGAATAACCCCGGTAAGTCCAATTTGTTCATGGAAGCTTGCCGCAATATCCACTGCAGTTTGTCCGGTCATTGCATCGGCAACCAAAAGGGCTTCTACCGGATTTACTGCTTTCTTTACGGCTGCCAACTCCTTCATCAGGGGTTGATCAGCCTGCATTCGACCGGCGGTATCCACAATAAGAACGTCGTATTGCTCTTTTTTTGCCCTTGCAAGAGCTTCTTTAGCAACCTTTGCCGGATCTTTTGCCTTTAGATCGGCAACAACCGGTATATCGTTCTCTTCTCCGAGAATTTGTAGCTGTTGAATAGCAGCCGGACGTACAAGGTCGCCTGCGACCAACAGGGGTTTTCGTCCCTGATTTTTCAAATGGTAGGCAAGCTTCACCGCGGTGGTTGTTTTACCGGCACCCTGTAATCCATACAGAAGAATTACACTGACCGTATCCGGGCCTTTGAGTTCCAGGTTCTGCCGTTGGTCTCCCAGAAGGCTAACCATACGATCATAAATAATTTTAACAAACTGTTGTCCCGGACTAACCGATTTGAGTACCGCATCGCCCTTGGCTTCGGACAGAACCTTGTTAACAAATCTTCGTACGACCCGAAGGTTTACATCGGCTTCAAGAAGAGCAAGTTTGATTTGTTCAACCGCATCGTCCACATTTTTTTCGGTAATGCGGTTTTGTCCAGAGATGGAACGTATAATATCGCTAAAGGTATCGGATATCCGATTTAACATGCTTTGGGTACAGTCCTTGTAAAAATATAATGAACGAGGTTCTTTCAAAAGAGTTCTTGAAATTCCCCCAACTTTTAAGAGTGGCTCAATGGTCGCTCAATGGCTGATCAGAGATCAATCAAAAGTTTTGTAGCGTTATTTATACAAGTTCCGCAATCCCATGTCAAGATTGATGCAGAAATCTTTACCGTACCATGACATACTGACGTTCAAGCTGTTGAATTCTTGCCTTTGCAAGATCGTAGTAATTACTCAAGGGATAGTCTTGAATTATACTTCGGTACATTCCAATGGCCTGGCGTATTTCAGTACTCGTTCTTTGTTCTTCCAGAGCTTGGGCACGGTAGAATAATTGGGCATCTATGTTCATCCCGCCAAGCACCGGGGACAATCTTTCTGATGTACTTGCGGCTTTTTCTGGTTCATTATCTTCTTGATTGTTCATTCGGGAAACAGGAATTACTTCATAAGACAT
>SKVS01000321.1 GCA_007129335.1 Spirochaetaceae bacterium | reverse complement strand
TGAATCTCTGGCAAAGGTGAGGAACTTTCTATGAGGAGGGAGGCAGATTCTTCATGGATTTCAATGGTTGATTCAATTTCCTGGTAAGAAAAATCATAGGGAGAATAGAAGAATAAGCCAAGCCCCAAAACCAGGGAAATGAACAGGGAAAAGACTACCGGAGACAGAAAACGTAGTGCTGAAGCAGCAGAATTAGCCGAAGTATCCCTATGGTGAAGAAGTACTAATCTGAGGTACATAGCAATAAAAGGTAATAGGAGCAAGGCAAGTACAAAGTCAATAGCTGGATTAATACGAACCAGATTGTTAATAATATCAAGATGGTGTGATCGAAAGAGTTCAAGAAGAGACTTGAGCAGCCAAAAAGGGGAGATCAGGAAGAAAAACAATTTTACCCATTTGTTTTTGGCAAGCGCAAAAAGCACCGTAAAAATAAGGGCCCAAAGGGTATGATATACCAGGGTAATTTGGAATATTGCCAGAAGCAAAACTCCTGCAAGAAGAGAAAAGACCCCAATTCCCGTAAGAACAGGCCCATCTTTGTCGGGAAGAATGAGAATAACCAGGCGATAGAGCCAGCTAGTAATACCTAACCCACCTATGAGTTTTAAGGTGAAAAAAAACAAACCGCTTTCATTCCAAATGCTTTCAAGATTTTTCCCGTACAGAATTATTTCTGTAAGGAATCCTCCGAGCATCATGGAAATAAACGTTGAGACGATTAGGCCGACCGTAACGAACCAGTATTTTCGTATCAAGCCTAAATAACGCTTTCGTCTATGCCTGCTTAAACGGAGCCATAAAAGTACCAATCCTATAATGAAGAAAACGCCAAAAAGGTAATAAACCTCTCCCAGGAACCAGGTGAAATCCCCAAATTGAATGAGCACGTACTGCCGCTCCCAATTGAGGTAGGTATCTGTGGCAATATCTGTTGGTGTATCGGTTATGAGGGCTGCAAGAGCCTGGGTTCGGTTTTCTAGAACCGATTGGGAAGGTGGGGTGGAGCCCCCCCGAATCAATGAGAATGGGCTTTCTCCAAGAGGATAAGGAAAAAAAGCCAATAGTTTTTGAGAATTCGGCCAGGACCCTAGCATAATTGCTGGTTGAACCGAGTCCAGTAAGGATTCCAAGGGATTCATTTCTGTCAGGTTTAGCATATGCAGAATACCCGAAACACCAGAGATACCCGGGACAATTTGGAAATTTCGAAAAGTCTCAAGACTGTGTCGTACCAACCAGCCGGGTGTTACCTGACCTCTCGCACCATTTTCCACCTGCCAATAATTATCGCCACCAAAATCAGCTAAATAGAGAACCATTGAATAATCAGGTCTGCCTGGTCTCTGCAGGAAAGCATGGAGTCCTTTGTGATTCTCGAACTCCGAACCGAGGAACACAAATTCGGTTGAATACTTAGGATTTGCATTGTTCACCAAAATTACTGTTTGTATAGCGCTGGCAACAAAATGAAGTTGGTGTAGAAAGGTGGACTGGACAAAAGCTCCATGAGATATAACTCTGGGACCGGGCAGGGGAACCAGAAGTAAAATTCTAGCCCCATCGTTTCCGGGTATGTGGACGCGAAGATTGGTGCTAAAGCTATGAAATTCTTCCCAGGTTTCTATTTCCTGGATTGTTCCCCGAATGGAATACCGATTAAGAAGCTGTTGTACTGCCCCTTGCCATGAATTATGAATGTATAAGGAATTAGTATTGGTGCCTTGTTCTTTTTCAGGATAGGTTTGGAAATTTCTGAGCAAAAACTCCAGTTCCCTGATAATTTCTGGAAGTTGAGGAACGGGGGTTTCACCATGAATAGTTGCAGAACCGAAAAACACAAGGAGCAGAAGAACGATTATTTTTCGACTATACGCAAGACCCATGGATTAATAGCTGTATCGAATAGCTGAGCGAACCCTGAATTCTTCTTCAGCGTAACTAATGAGCTCACTCAGAAGTTCCGGGTAGGAAAGGCCGCCGTGTTCGCACATTTTGGAAAACATGCTAATGCTGGTAAAACCTGGCATGGTATTCAGTTCATTCAGGTATAAAGCATCCTTTTCGGGGTGATAGAAAAAGTCCACCCTTCCCAATCCCCGGCAATGAGCACTCCGGTAGGCTCGAATAGCCAGATCCCTTACCCGAATAGATACGTCTTCGGGAATTGGTGCCGGTATGAGCAGGGCAGCACCATTCGGATCGATGTATTTTGCCTCATAATCATAGAATTCATGGTGGGGAACAACTTCACCCGGTACAAAAGCCCTGGGTTTTAGATTGCCAACTACTGAACACTCAAGTTCCCGGGCTTTCATTGCAGATTCAATAATGACCTTTGTATCGTAACTCAATGCGAGTTCCAGGGCTGTTTCCAATTGGCCTGCATTGAATACCTTGGAAATCCCAACGGAACTTCCGGCCCGGGCGGGTTTAACAAAGAGAGGTTCGCCTAGTTGAGCAGTCCAGGTGCGCCATAAGTCTTGAATTCTTGACTGGTTGGGCAGATCATTGGAATTTTTGGCAAAAAAGGTTTTGAAGGGGATTATGGGCAGTTTATCGTGTTCCCAGATTTGTTTAATCTTTTCCTTATCCATACACAAGCTGCTGCTCAGAACTCCACTGCCCACGTAGGGAATACCCATCATGTCGAACAGCCCCTGAATTGTTCCATCTTCCCCGAAGGTTCCATGGAGTACGGGAAAAAATACATCAGCAGGCACGGGAACAAGAGTATTTTTACTGTCTGTTCTGTACACCCCTTTTCCTGGAACAAGAGAGACCGGGTATTTTTCCTGAATTTCCAGAACTCCCTCGGTTAGACAGGTTTTAACTACTTTATCTGGTTGGTAATACCATAGACCATTTTTGGTTATTCCAATGAGGGAAAGGGTATACAGCTCCCTCGATAGGTTTTGAACTACCGATATTGCGCTTCTGATTGAAACCTCGTGTTCTCCGCTCCGTCCACCGTAAATCACAATAATATTTTTTTTTGCTTCTGGTGATTTCGTGTTTGCCATGTTCCCCTCCTATAATAAGCTTCTGGGCAATATCAAGCTTGGGTGTTGTTAGAATCTTCGTGTAAAGATCCTGGAAATCCCATGGCTTTCAGTTCTTCGTAGGCTACTGTTTCTTCGTCCCAGGGAATCTTTCCCGAATTCAGAATAATACTTTGTTCATGGCCCTTCCCCAGGAGTACAACGGTATCACCGGGTTCAGCCAGTTCAAGGGCCTGACGAATGGCTTGTCTTCGGTCAATAATGGAATAAACCCTGCAGGCTGTGTTCTGTATTCCTTGAATAATCTGATCTATGATGATTTGTGGATCTTCTAATCGGGGATCTTCATTGGTAATTATGAGAACATCCGAAAAATTTCCCGCAATTTTCCCCTGGATTGTTCTTTTTTCCACATCTCTTTCTCCGGCTGAACCGAAAACCCCGATCAATCTACCCCTGGTACCTTGTTTGAACATAGGAAAAACAATCTCAAAGCTCCCTGGAGTATGGGCATAGTCAACAATTACGGTAAAGGGTTGCCCGGCTTGTACCAACCTCATTCTCCCCTTTACACCCATGATCTGAGGTACGAAGGGCAAAATTTGGGAAACTTCCAATCCGGTAAGTCCATGGACCCCAAGTACCGCTGCCATAATATTTTCTACGGTAAAACTTCCAGGAATTGACGCTCGTACAGAATATTCTGTGGTTTCGTTTGAGTTGGGTTTGAGTATGAGGGTAAATTGTGAACCATCAGCCTGGAGTTCAATATCCTTTGCAAGGAGATACAAGGGGAGATTGGCGTTTTCTTGTGGAATTTTTCCTTCCACTCCATAATAGTACAGCAGAGGATTGGACCCGGATTCTATTGCTGCATTGGTTAAATAGTAGGCGTGGGGCGATTGTCCATTAATAACTCCGACTGGCATTTCTCCATGAGACCCGGGTTTAAGCTTCCGGAATAGATTTGCTTTGTCTGACAGATACTGTTCAAAACTTCCGTGAAACTCCAGATGCTCGTGGGAAATATTGGTAAACACCCCTGTTTGAAACGAAATGGCTGCCAGTCTTCCCGTTTTATTGGAAAGACCATGGCTTGTGCTCTCGATAACCCCGTGGGTTTTTTCTCCCTGAACCATGGAATGAAGGAGGGAAAAAATCTGAGGTGCTTCTGGGGTAGATTGGCGTAATGAATTATCTCTGGTTTCGGAACCTGTTTGCATAGAAACCGTAGAAATGAAGCCCGACCGAAAGTTGAGCAAGGTCAGCAGTTGCTGAATATACCAAACAGTACTGCTTTTTCCGTCGGTTCCCGTTACCCCAATAAGGGCAAGTTTTGCATCCGGCTTTTCGTACCACTGGCGGGCTGCCCAGGCAAGGGCCAGACGGGAGTCTGAAACCAAAACCAGGGTTGCGGCATTTTTTTGAGCCAAATCAAGAATTGACTCATTGGGAGGCTTGCTCATTACAATAGAACCGGCTCCGCCGAGTATTGCTTTGTCTATATACCCATGTCCATCGGTATGGATTCCCGGAATAGCAAAGAATAAGGTTCCAGGCTGAATCTCCCTGGAATCGTAGCTCAGGTGGGTAACAGGTACTTCAGGATTTCCTTGAATGAGGGTAAAGCTTGTATCCTGGAGTATTGCTGACAAAGGTCTTGGACTCATATTTCAGCAGTCTATCAAGGCTGTCGATCCATTGCAAGGAAATTTCTTACATGGTATCCGGAGTTAACTGCATGTACTGACGCCGATAATCCCGAGGGGATAAACCAGTTCCCCCCTTAAATGCTTTACTGAAATGAAACTCGCTGGAAAAATGAAGAATATCGGCTATTTCATATAAAGGTCTGGAAGTAGAAATGAGCATCGCCGCTCCGGCTTCAATTTTTAACTTTAACATATATTGCTTTGGTGAGGTTCTCATTTTTCTGGTAAACAGACGAATAAAATATGATTGGCTGAGTTCGAGCCTTTTGGCTAAATCCTTGATATTTAAATCTGCAAACACATTGTTCTGCATTATCCGGAGGGCTTTTTCAATATGAATATTTGTACTTTTTCCATAGTGAAAACGGTCCAGAGATCCGACCATGACGTAAAGAAAAGACATGAGTTGATATACAGCCGACTTGGCCAGGAACAGGTTACCCGATTCGGTTTTCTCTTTGAGTTCTTCAAAAAAGAAACGGTAGTTTGTGCCAATACGCAGGGGGGGATGAACGGTAAGTGTATGTTCCAACAAGTGTACAAGTTCCCCTTCATCGTTGGTGGTGTCCAGAAGAACGGCATAATAACTCAACGGATCATCGGGATCGCTGGAATGTATTGCGTGTTCTTCCTGGGGTTTGCATAAGACAACCGAACCTGCTCCCACCGTAAGAATAGCGTTCTTAAATCGGAACGAACCTTTCCCTTGAACGAAATAATGAATTTCATATTCATTCATCCCATGACTATGGTAACGTCCATGCCATTCCAGGGCCTTTGGCTGGGATAGTTCATAGACAAAAATTATTTCTTTAACAGTCATGTGGTCAATTTTATATATGTTTTCAATTGTTTGTCTATTAATTTCTTCCCCCAGCTGTTCCATCATAGGTAAGGAGGCAGAAATGAGTATTGTTCTAGGACTCGATATTGGTACCCAAAGTATAAAAGCCCTGCTCTACAATTCGGAGAAAAAGGAAATTCTT
>SKVS01000150.1 GCA_007129335.1 Spirochaetaceae bacterium | reverse complement strand
TCTTTTAGCTGCAGTTTCTGGACAAACCGCTGGGCTCATAAATATTTCCGAACTTGCTGCCCCATTTCAGATTTCCCGACCAACAATCAGAGAATATGTAACCCTTTTAACCCGGATATTCCTTGTAGAAGAATTAAACCCATGGCACAGCAATCGTCTGAAACGATTAGTTAAGACTCCCAAGTTACACATGGGAGACACGGGATTAGCCTGTGCTTTACTCGGTGTGTCAGGCGATTCTCTATGGGATGATCGGGCTTTATTTGGACGCATGTTGGAAACATTTGTATTTCAGGAACTCCGTCGCCAAGCCAGCTGGTATGATCACCACGTAGAATTTAGCCACTTTAGAGATAAAGATAAGGTTGAGGTGGACATCATTCTTGAGGCAGAAGGAAAGATTGCAGGCATTGAGGTGAAAGCTTCCTCGACGGTAAAAATGGAGGACTTCAAGGGGCTTGTGAAAGTACGGGACTGTGTTCAGAAAAAATTTGCCGCTGGAGTAGTATTTTACGATGGAAATACCGTGGTTCCCTTTGGTGACAGACTCTGGGGAGTACCAGTATCAACATTATAGTTCCAGCGAGTTGAACCTTTGCACCTTTGTACCAGGACACTATACGGGCTACTTCACCGCCGAGCAGCGCCGCTTTGGGGACTTTACCCATCCTCAAAGCGGTTTTTTTCTGTTCCTACCCATAAACCCTGACCTCAAAAATTCCTGCCACCGGATCGCCATTGGTGGAATGTATAGTTATGACCAGCCTGTCTGCCTGAATGGATTCATCGAACCGGTGAATCACCCGCCGTTGGTAATTTCCCTGAACCCTTAATTGACCCACCTGAGAATCGCCAGAAAAACCCGTAATGGTGTAATTTCTGGCGGTTTCCGGTGCTCGGTAGTAGGGTTGGTACGCGTGGTAGGAACGGATGAGGTTTCCGGGAAAGGTTAGCTCAACGGTTTGAATGCTTTGTGTTTGTTCCCAAGTAAGCTCTAACTCAGGTGTTTCGTCATCCGCTGCAGCACGCCACAGGTGTGTACTGTCGTGGTGCCGGGCAACACCTGAAATTACCTGGCTTGGAGCGTAACATTCCTGGGGAGGTTCCACTGCAAAGGCCAGGGTAACCCCGTGTTGGAGTTTGCGAATCTTGTTCTGACCCACCTCATAGTACGCTGGTAATCCGGGATAACAGGATTTTGCCTGGTGCCACTGAATATCCGGGTTTTGTGCAATCTCAATCCGTACATATTTTGGTTCGGTTTTGGTCCCGGGAAAAATCAAGCCTTGGCTGGAAGAAGTTCTAAGGTCCCAGGGTATCCACTGTTCCTTGCCGGGATTTACTTCTAATACTCCGGTGGCCAGGGCATCCTGATCCTGATATACCTGATAATCATATATTCCTTGAACCGGTACAATTCGGACATTGACCTTCTGGGGAACATAACTGTGGTTGGACAAGCAGAAGCGGATCAGCTGTATTTCCCCATGGGTGCACAAAATTTGACTCATACGGGTATGGGTTCGCTGAAGGAAATCCGGCTTAATTCTGCTGTCCAGCATTCCTTGTGACTCTCCCCAGGATTGCTGCCCTGGCAGCATTACAGAAAACCGGTCCTGGGAGCTTGCACTTGACCTGGCCTGTCGGGCCAGGTCAAGGGAATCCTGGTTGCGGTAATTTGGCAGCCAGGCCCCGTCGTGCAGAAGTTGCTGCTGAATTTTCTGCACTTCCACGGGTGTATAGTTTTTTGGATTTTTTCCATTTTTGTGGAGGATTGCTGCTGAGGTGCCCACTGCCTGTCCCATGAGAGCGGTGGTTCCCATGACCCTCATGGTACCCAGGGCAACGTGGCTTGCGCTGATGTTCCTGCCAGCCAGGAACAGGTTATCCACATCCTTGGCAATCAGAGAGCTCAGGGGGATTCCGTAGGGGCCCACAAAACCCTGGGCAGCCTTTTCCGTAAAGGGATTATAGTTGGTAGCTGAGTTTTCCTCGGCGTGTTCAGCAATTAGGCCCCCGGGGGTGTGAAGGTCCAGGAACCATCCACCGTAGGCAACCTCGTCCTCGAATATCCTGCGGGATTGAATGTCCTGTTCTTTCATAATGTAGGTTCCCACAGTTCTACGGCTTTCCCGGGTTCCCAGTACCGAACCGATCCAGTCCAGTGCCCGGGTTCGGGTCTGCTCTACTGTTTTTGGATCCTGATGTTTCATCCAATCCCAAATTCCCAGAATGTAGGATTGCAGATCCTGGCGGATGGATGCATTGTCGTAAATGGTGTGCCGGGGCATTCCCAGTTCAACCCACCAGAACCCTCCCCGGGGTTCATTAGGGACTCGGCCTGCTCCGTAGAAAAATGTTGGATCATTCAGCTCTTGAGCCCAGCTGGCAGGGGTGTAAGGCGCTTGGCGCAGATCCTGGGGCCTATTTTGGGTGATTTGTTGATCCTTCCAGAAACTGTGGTGGGGGTCGTAGTCGTTTCCTTGAGCTCCATAGCCCCGCTGTTGAATTTCGTTCAAGGGTTTCCACGAGGGATGATTCGATTTCGGGAGTATATGATCCGGAACTGATTCGGTTTTGAACATGAGGGAGTTGCCCATGGTATCGGTATTGCTTTGGGGCTGCCGGGCACTGGGTTCGTTCCAGACGTTTTGTCCCTCGCTCCCGGTCATGTACTCGCAGCCTGCTTCCAGGGCAACTATTCCATCCCCTGTGGCGTCAAGAAAGGTTGGTGCCTGGACGAACAGCTGGGTTTCGCTGTCCAGTACCAGTGCTTGGACCCGGGTTATGGTTCGATTTTCCACCTGGGCAGATACTACCTTGGTGTTTAAAAAGAGTTCGATGTTTGGTTCCTTAAGAACCGCAGTCAGGAGGACCAGGTCCCAGATTGAATTGGTCCATCCGTTTTCAAATATTTCTGCGTGGTTTAAGGCCCGTTCTTCTATGAGCAGTTCGCTGATTATTCCGGTTTCCCGGGCGTAGGGGTGGTGCTGGGCTGCCCCGTGGGGTGTTACCCGGACTTCGCTGGAGGAATTTCCCCCCAGAACTGTACGATCGTGGAGAAGGGCTACTTGCAGTCCCTGTCGGGCCGCTGAAATTGCTGCACACAGGCCCGCAAGGCCGCCGCCGCAAACCACGAAATCAAACGATAGGTTTTTTGTTTTCCAGTGTTTCATATAATGATGCTATAATAGCACCATGTTTTCGTCAAGGTTTATTTCCTGGGTTTGCCCTGATCTCCTCCATTGCCCCAGTGGTTTACCCCGTTCTATACTGGCATCTATGGCACCAGCACAGGCAAATCAAAGTATACTCGCGGGTTTTCAAGTTCTCCAGGAGGTTATTACTGCAGCCCAGCCCCTGGGTAGTCGGGAGGTTGCCCGGAGAATGGGCCTGGAACATAGCAGGGTCAACCGCATTCTCGGGACCCTTGCAACTGCAGGCATGCTTCAACAAAACAGCGATACGAAATACTACCCCGGTCCGGGGCTCCATGCCTTATCGGCTTTGAGTCTGCACGCATCGGGCCTCATTCCCGCAGCCCTTCCGGTACTGGAACCCTTTCACGCTGAAGGTGCAACAGTTGCCCTGGGAACCTTGTGGAAAGATACTATTGTTTATCTGCTCCATGCTAATCCTTCTCAGGATCTTCCCAGCAGTGCCGGGGCTCATGAAAATTACCCGAAAGAAAAGTCGGTCTTAACCCGGGTTCTCGAACCGGGTTGTCCCGAATTTGTTCAAATGGAGCGGGAGGATACCGGTGAAATGACCTTTGCAGTACGGGTAGGTTCCCGGGGAACCCTGGCTGTTGGGATTGTGTATCCCCTGGGTCATCCTGGGTTAACAAACATAGATGGGCTGGCTCAAAAGGTACTTCAGGCAGGTCGGAAAATTGCCAGGGCCATTGGCTCAGAGTAATTTTCGGCTCAATGAGTAAATGAATGAGTACATGAGTTTGTTCATGGGATTCCTTTTCAGATCGGTGGTATGATGCTAATATAGCATCATAAAGGGAGATATGAAGAGTTATTTTTTGTCGATTCGGTTCAGACTCATTATTTTACTCGGTGTCATGGTATTGTTTCCCGTTACCCTGGGATTCTATGTATACGCCCGGGCGGCAACCTCCATGGTTCAGCAGAAGCTCATCGAAAATCAGCAAGCCCTTCTCGAGCAGGCTGCTGGAGGTCTGAACAGGATAATTGGTTTGTTAAACACATCGATCAATTTTCTGGGTTCCAGCACCGCTGTAGAGCGGTATCTCCGGGGTCTTCCTGGTCAATCGGATCAACTCTTCCTTGAAATCCGCGGTCTTCAGCAAACCATGCAGCTGGTTAGCGGTGCAGCCTTTCAGCATGCCATGAAAATCCACCTTATTACCCGCAACGATATTGTTTCAAACATAAGCGATATCCGCAGAAACCGGGAAAATCTTATGGCAAGTCCCTGGGTTCAAACAGCCCTGGATAATCCTGGGAGAATCCAATGGCACCTGGGAATTCAGGGATTCTGGACCGATGAAGGGTTTATGGAATATGAGCTCATAACTGTTGCACGGGCAGTGCGGGCCTACGGAAACCGGGATACCCTTGGGGTTATTGGGGTGAGTATCGATCTGAAGGATATTGAACTCCTGCTGCTTCCCGGTATGGGGTTGTGGGCAGATCAGACCTTTCTTGCAGGAATGCAGTCTCCGAGCCAAGAAGCCCGGGAAATCTATAAAGAACTGGAGAATGGCTGGATTGTGATATTCGCTGTTGATCCGGAGGATTTTTTCCGGGATCTCCAACAGCTTCAAACCCAGGGACTCCTGGGCATGGTAGGTCTCAGTATTATTTTGGCACTCATTATCAGTATTAATGTGCTATCAAGTACCAGAAATTTGGCACTCCTTCAGGAAAGGGTTATTCAGGTACAAACGGGAGACCTTTCGGTCAGAATGCCTGTTCTTCCCCGGGATGAGGTTGGTTTGCTTGCTGGACAGTTTAATAGAATGCTCGACCAAATTCAGGAGCTAATCGAAAAAATAAGAATTGAACACGCCTTGGCAGAGGAGGCGAAACTAGCTCAGCTGCGTGCCCAGATCCGTCCCCATTTTCTTTTGAACAGTCTGAATACCATTGGTATCTCTGCAAGGATGTCCGGGGCTCAGAATATTACCTCAATGATCCGGGCCCTGACCGGTTTGCTCGAACGGTCGCTGTACGAAAAAGAAGCCTTTACCCTTCTGAGTACCGAGTTGGAAACTACCAGGGGCTATTTAATGCTTGAGGCCTTAAGAACCGGTGACCGGTGGCAGGTGGACATGAATCATGAGCAGGTCACAGGGGATCCTTACTGTCCGGTGTTTTGTCTCCAACCCCTGGTGGAAAATGCCCTGACCCATGGCCTTCCAGCGGATGCCAATGGGTTTATGCATTTGACTATTGGTATTCAGACCCATAGGATTTCATCCGGGAAAAAGCTGACCCGGATCATTGTGGAGGACGATGGGGTCGGTTTCCCTGGCGATCTGATTCGCCATGGGCTTGAAGGCCTGGATGAACGGGAATCCACCAGCCCAGGGGGAATAGGAATAAAGAATATTCACCATCGGATTCAAGCCCATTTTGGAATGGATTATGGCATAAGCCTGGACCTTGACCATTCTCCCGGTGCAAGAGTCATTGTGACCTTCCCGTATTTGGAGACCTGTCCATGAATATATTTCTTGTAGATG
>SKVS01000170.1 GCA_007129335.1 Spirochaetaceae bacterium | reverse complement strand
ACCGGGATTCTTTTCCTCAGCTGGTTGAAATATTGCTACAGCGGTTCCCTGCCAACCAGAAAGATTTTTAAGTAATTCCAACGAGGTTAGAAGAATTGCCGTATGGGCATCGTGTCCACAGGCGTGCATGACTCCGGGATTTCTGCTTTTAAACGGGATCTCGTTCATTTCATGGATTGGTAAGGCATCAAAATCCGCTCTTAAAGCAACGACAGGTCCATTTCCCTTGGTTAGTACAGCTCTAATACCATTGTTGCCGTACCCCTGATTCCATGGAATGCCCATTTCAGTAAGTTGCTGACAAATCCAGGCTGCAGTTTTGTCTTCTTGAAAAGATAGCTCCGGATACTCATGCATATGCCTGCGCCGGTCAATGCAGGTTTGAAACAATTGGCCGGCCATATCATGGATTTCGCTCACAATTCCCAAAGTATTCATTTCAAAAACCCCAGAATGTAGTCTACCATGGAAAATCCCGCCCAAGGAGCACTTTTTACAAGCTACTCGACTGTATTAAAGAATAACACCATAACCGCCTGAATTACCCGGTTTGAAATATTCAGGTTTTGATCCTTCACCCAGTCGCGAGCATCTTTCTGGGTTGCATCGGGATTAATCCTTCCCCATTCCACCAGCATGGATACCGCTGAGCGGTCAAAATCGCTTAAACCACCAAAAAGAGATCTCGAATTGAGCACCAGTAATCCATTCATCAGAGTTTCGAAGTCCTCATTGCTCTGGGTCAGATCGGTTTCCAGTTCAGCAATCCGATCGTGTGCACGGGTGAGATCGCTTTGGGTTTGGGCTAACTGCTCCAGAATTTCCTTGTTTTGCGCCTGGACTTCCTTCATGAAACGGAAAACATACTCCGAATCCTGGCTCAAGAGGTATTCCGAAGGATTGTTGGCAATTCGCAAGAGCTTTGTAACCAATTCCTGTTCATTTATGAATTGACCCCTTACCCGAAGACGCAAATTATCTATAACCATAGAAAAGTCATATACCAGTGCATTAGCGTAACGAAACACCAGACCTTCGGGCAGGAGATTCACCAACTGTCTTCCCTCCACGGTCAAATCCGAAACCCTAAGTACCCCAACTGACTCTCCGGTCCTCAGGGTAAGAAGGATCGATTCAGGTTTGATGACCTGAAGCGAGGGAAGCAGTTCACCCAACTCTCCCAGAAACCTGATACCCATGGGCGTCACCTGGGGATTCGGAAGAATGGTAACCCCCACATCTCCAACAACCTGACGATATTCGGTCATCCCATCCCGGGCAGTAGGAGCGAAACCAAGGGCTTCTAATTGGCCGGCCTGTGCGCCTAAGGTAAATCCTAAACCCAAGAGAATAAAACCCGTCAACATGGTTTTCCTGATCATTGGTTATCTCCTTCAGAACTAGCAGCATCAGGGACCGAACCACCCTGAAACTCGAACACCAGGGAATCAAAAGGTGCCAGGAACTCCCCTTCCTGCAACGAAACCACCGAACCCAACAAGGGTGGGCCAGTGCTAATTACCTGAATTCTTCCAATGAGACGGGAATCCTCCCGGAAAACAAGCCCGATAGTGCCAATTTCAAGAATTTCAGGATCGGTTGCGAAGAATAGAATTTCACCGGAATTCCGGGGATCAATAATGAAACCGAAATCTCCGGTCTGTCGAGCCTTTACTCCCAGGGAATACTCTATTTGGGAAAGCAACGAAAAGATAAAATTCGCCTGTTGTTCTACTACTGCAGCGGTAGCTACTTGTTGGTTCAATTGATTGATGGTGGATCGTTGCTGAGAAATAAGCTGATTAAGTCGGGTCTGATATTCCCCATGATTCTCAAATCCCCTTTGTATGAGATCCCGAATAGAACCAAAGGCTTGGGGAACCGAATTCTCGTAGGGAATACTTTCAAGTCTGTTCATTACCAGTTCCAGATCCTGTAGTACACTCGTTAAGGAATCCTGAAGGTCAGCCGACCCGACTTCAGCAACCCGGATAAGGGGAGAAAGGGTATTTAGAAGCGGGGTACCTGGCTGACCATTTCTTCGGGAAAGGATAGAAATCACACCACTCTCCTGAAACACCGGATTAAACCGATTAAATTGCTGTGCCAGAGCAGCAGCCTGCTCGTTTCGAAACCGCTGGGTCAGGGTTTGCTCTAAGTTTCTCTGAAACTCCCTCATCGCCACAAGTTCTTCCATGTGAGCATCCCGAAGGCTGTTGAGTTCTGCTGTATGGTTTTGCACCAACCTTTGGCGTTCGAGATCGAAAAGTCTTTGCTGGTTGTTCAGTATTTCTTCCTGGGCCCGGGCCAGTTCTAGCTGTCGGGCATCATACTGGTCTATTCTTAGCTGAATATCTGCAATTAATGCTTCTGCCTCGGCTATTCGCGGTGCGAATTCCTGCTCAATATCTTCAATAGTCTGGGCAAGTTGACTTTGGATTTGCTGATTCTGAATATTTTGCTGTTGGACAGAAAGGCCCCGGGTAACCAGAAGCAGAGACTCCCTTTCAGCAGCATCCCGGGCTATTTGAATTCGTCGGTCTTTCAGAATATTAAGCTCACGTAATTGCTCCTGGGCTTGCTGCATTTCAGACTCGTTTCGTTTAACCGTGTCGAGTACGTCCCGGAGATTAACATCGGAAAAGGCTGCCTCTATGCCAACATCCATACTAAGAGTCTGGGTTTGAATCCACGAGGCCATGAAAAAAGCTGATCCAATTAGAAGAAGCGTTACCCCAAGTACCGAGAAAGGTACCAAGAAAGACCGGTTTTTCTTCGTTTTTGCAAACTCTTCTTCAAGGTCATACTGTTTCTGCCTCTCCTGAAACTCTCGGCCCAATTCCTGAAGAAAGGTCGACCTGCTTTGAGCAATGAGGGCATCTATTTTTCGGTCATTGTCCATATTCCATTCCATCTCTCCGGGGGTCCCCCGGTACGCATGCGATCAAGAAATACCTGGGCCTGGGGCAAACCTGCCTCATCAAACAGTTCCCTTGCCTGATCCCATTTCCCGCTATAGTACAGTTCAAGAGCTGTCTGATGGGTTTGACACCGTTCCAAATACCCTTCTTCCATTCTTCTTTTATCCAGTGGCCAGAATATCCTCTTTCCAACGGTTTTTCCTTTTACCTGTACCTGATCCAGTTCAAAGAAGAAATAATGGGCAAACTCCTTTTCAACCTCATCTTTCACAAACTCTGAGCAAATGACCGGTACCTTGTAGATCCGGGTTAACCCTTCCAGACGGCTTGCGCTGTTTACATTATCACCAATAACGGTATTTACCATTCGTTCGGTTGAGCCAATGTTGCCATAAAAAACCTCGCCACCGTCAATCCCCACACCAACATCAACCAGAACAGCCTGGAAAACCCGCTCTTCTACGTCAGAAAGAGTACCTTTTTCAGCAATAAGCCGTTCCCGTTTCTGGTGCATTTTTTGCCGGAGGTCTGCAGCAACTGCCACAACCTCATACCCGGATTTTATTGCCTGATAGTATTTATTCTCATGTTCCCGACCAATGACCCCAAAAACAGCGAGAACCGCATCTCCAATAATGGAACCAATGTCCCCATTATTATCGTGGATCTTGTGGATTGCCTCCTGGTAGTGAAGATTTAACAATTTTATGATGTCGGGTCCCAGAACCTCGGTCATATAGGTAAAACCTTTTATGTCAGAAAAAAGTATAGCCAATTCCCGGGTCCTTCCCTCAAGACGGATTTCTCCCTCCTGATATGCCCTTTGAGCAACATCACGGGCCACAAATTTCTTAAAAATAGTAAGCAGGTTCTGGATGGTACTCGCCAGGGAGTTAAAAGCAATTCCCAGGTAGGATACCTCATCGCTGGGAGCATCCTTTAAGTCAACCAGCTCCATGACCTGCATTTCCTGCATAGACATGATTTGGGCAGTAATAATACCGACAAATTTTAAAATTCTTCTGAGAATAATAATTCCTACAACAACCGTCAGTATGGTTATGCCCAGAATAATTCCCAAAATCTGCTGGAAAATTCTTACCGAGTCGGAGTAGAACTCCTGCTGATCCTCAGCCCGCACAAAAAATACTTCCCAGCTGGGCTGGTACTTGTATACTCCTATGTAATTCCTGCCAGCATAGGAAAATCGAAAAAGACCATCGGTTATTCCCTGGGCTAAATTCTGATTCATTTCGGTAAGGGCATTTTCATCGGTAAAGCTGCTGGGCAAGTCAGTAAGCCTTCCACCTTCGGGAAGGGCAGTCATGAAGAACTGCCCATTGGGATAAATTCCCAAAGCCAGGGAATAGGCTCCCTCAAGCTGTCTCGTGGCAGAAGCCTGAATATTCTGTTGAGCGCTTCCCAGATCCCGATTGAACTGAAAAATGTCGTATTGGTTCGATGCAAAAATGTGTATGTCCGAGAGATCGGCTATGAGAAGCCGGTTCAGAAGACGAATTTGCTCCGCCTGATTTAAGGTAAGGTTGATATAGTTGGTTGATATATTCGAAGCAAAAAGAAAAATGGTGAATACTGATACAATTTTCAGTACAAGGGGAGTTACTCTAGTACCGGCAACCTTCTTACCGAGAACCTTTTCAAGAACAGAGCTCATTCCAGAATCGATTCCGTGGATCTATGATGCTCAGAGAATAGGATAAGCCCCACTGGCAGCCACAGCCCCCCGACACAATCCTGAATTCGTTCGGTAATGTTCCTTGGTTGTTCTTCCTTTAAGCCGGGTATTGTCCATCGGGATTACATTGACTTCAACAATTTCATTTTGGAAGGAATCGCATCCATTCCAGAAAAAAATCGTTGAGTAGGTAACCTTTCGATGTTTTTTAGCTTTCCAGAAATGCTGGTTCTTACAATATAAACCTTTTCCCTCAGGTTTACATGAAATATTGTTCAAAAACCGAAACTTTTCCTATTTCCACACGAAACCTACTCGAGTGCAACGAAGCCTGTGGTAAACCATCATGAAAGGACATTGTCGCAGGCCCGGGTATGAAAAGGCACCTTTACCAGTTCCTGTTTGCACACCCGATACTTTTTGGTAAATCCAGTCGGCCGGTAAGTCATTTTTGCCTGGCGTAGTCCCAAATCCCCAAGATCCTGCTCCCGGTTTATGGTGGTATAGTGTTCAGGAAGGCGCTGGGCAAAGGCCTGGTTAATGTACTGGTAAATTCCCTTGTACTGCTGCAGACCTTTTTCTATATGGATTACAAACATTCTGTCTCCGCAGATCCCTTCACCCATGGTGTAGGCTGCCGGTTCATTACCCACATACACCACATAGCCTTTCATTCCAAGGATTTCCTGGAAATCAAGAGCCTCTTTACTCGCCTGATAATCCCCGAAATCATCCCGACCAACCATCCATTGCTCCAGAATAGCATAGGCATCTTTCTTCGTTTCACTATTCAATTCGGCTCCCCGATGATCTGGATGGGCATGAAGAAAAGCATTTACCAAATTTCGTTTTTTATGAAACCGCTTACCCGATAGGGTGGCCAACTCTTCCCGGGAATATAAATAATCGAAATTATCCCGGTCTTCACATATTTCATAACCGTGTTGCTCGAGCCATACCCTCATATGCTCGGCCTTCGTTTCGCTGAGGCCTTTAATATAGTCGCATTCCTCAAGTATTCGTTTCCCTATACCCCGGTCATCGGGAAACCCCATGGGCAGGGCGTAGAATTGTTTTCCGTCTTTTGTTCCCTTGAGTATGAGCTTATCTTTTT
>SKVS01000204.1 GCA_007129335.1 Spirochaetaceae bacterium | reverse complement strand
TTTTACAGTACATTATTGAAAATAACAATCTGTCTATATAAGAGTCCCCTGTAAAAAAGTACGATAGACCCTTTTTCAGGGGACTCTTATAAGTATTACGAAGCTCTACCTCCAATCAAAATATACCCGGGAAAACTCCTTGTTTACAATTCCTTCGTAGGCTTGCTGGGCTTGTTCCGGCTTAAAGACCTTATAAGGTATTTTGGTAGGGTTAATGAAACCATCATTTATCAACTGGGCAGTATTTTCCATATCCGAACGGTCGCTGTCCCTGGATGGAAGAAGAATCGGCTCATAATCAAAGAGCCAGGGTGAATAATGAATACTGACAGAATTGGTGTATGATCCAAGCATCACAACTCTACCGGACTCTGGCCAGGGGGACTGCCAACCCTTGGGCTCTAATAGCCCAATGGAGGATTCCAACAAGGCACTTGCTCCGGTTGCATCGATTACCACGTCAGCTCCTCTACCAAACAGTTCAACTATTTTTTGGTATCCTGAAATACCTGTTGGATCAAAAACGTGCTGAATACCTGCATTGGTAGCTGCTTTTCTCCGTTCAGGATCGGGTTCAAAACCTACAACCCTGCCTCCGAAGTGAACGGCAATTTGGGCAGCCATATGACCGATTAATCCGAGGCCTACAACTGCCACAATCTCTCCCTGTTTCACCTTTGCTCGGTTAACACCTCGAAACGCTATAGACGAGGTTTTAATTCCTACACCCTCTAAAGGTTCTAAATCGGTACCCAGGGGAATGAGGTCATGGGAATACTGGATAGCATATTGAACGTGCGCTCCCCAGCAGGAATGATAAGGACCTACCCAAAGGGATTTACCCACATATGCAAGATCGCCTAGATGAAATTCGGTTACATCAGGGGCTGTAGCTGCTACCACACCGATATTTTCATATCCCGGTATAAGGGGATATTGAGACCCAACCTGTGTTCCAGAAAAAACCCGGGTTTCAGTCCCAGTGCTTACTCCTGAAACAAGGGTTCGAAGAAGGACTTGGTCAGGGCCTAGTTCGGGTAGAGGCATGGTAACATACCGGGCCTGTCCGGGTTCAGTGAATACAATGGCCCCGGTAATCTTAGGTATTTCATTTGCTTGTGATGTCATTTTCCTGGCTCCTGTTCTTGTTTAAAATTAAAAGAAAACTTCATAACCGGTTCCCAAAGGCATGGGTTCAGGGGAGGCACAGGTCGATCTGAGATGAATCCAGTCATCTTTTTCATACGAGTCTTTCATGGCAAAAAGGACTTCATGCCAATGAAATACAAAATCCCGATTCAGTCGGGGTAATCTTCCGAGTTGAATTGCCCGGATCATTTCCACTAACCCGAGTCCACGAAAGTCTCTGGAAAATCCATAAACCAGAGGCATTGGATGATGATCATCATAACTGAACTGAAGAACAGGGTTTCCATGGAACATATTAGGATCATTGCACACCAGCTTTCCTCCAGTCCCGTGAACAACTAGTTCGGGGGTATAGGAATACCCGTCATTCGAAAGGGTCAAATCTCCTACCATTCCTGACTGGAATTCCAAAAGCGACTTCACTGTGCCTTGGCAATCTAGGGTATATTCCAAACCGAATTCTGGCGAACCGGAATTCAAATTACGTTTTTTGGATCGAATAGTTGATCCAACCGACATAACCCGTCGAACCGGTCCGAACAGAGCAATCATTGCAGCCAGATAGTAGGGAGCCATATCCATTAGCACACCACCTACCGATGACTTATGGTACCAGGATCCGTGTTCGTTCATGCCAATATGCCCGTGTACTGAAACCGGTACACCAATCCAATTATCTCGAAGAAGTTTTAAGCAGGTCTGGAATGCTCCCCCAAGAATTACATCCGGAGCAGATCCCAAATACAGCCCCTTCTGTTCTGCCAGTTTAAATAATTCTTGAACCTGGGCCCATTGAAGGGACAGGGGTTTTTCCAGGTACACATGTTTACCCCCATTGAGAGCTTGTGTCGCTAGGGAGTAATGAGTGTCCGGATTGGTGAGAATGAGGACCCAGTCAACATCCTCAGATGAAGTCAGTTTCTCTACCGTTAGAACCTGTGGAATTGAAAACTCTTGAGCCTTGCCCTTTGCTGATTTCCCGCCCTTAGAAGCGATGGCGGTTACTTCTACAAAATGATTCAATTCTGTCATAAGAGTTTTTAAATAAATCGAGCTGATGGCTCCCGATCCAATTACCCCGATTCTGGGTATTGTGCTACCAGAAGTATTGGAAACGTCCGAAGTTAGTTCTTGGTTTTTCATAGCTTTTGTTCCTTGAGCGAGTTTTCAAGCTTGCTGTATTATAGTTGTAATTATTCAACTATTTTTGCTATTCTGCAACCAGAAATTTGAACTTCTTCGTATATGAATGGAAAGCTTGTACCAGCCCCGTCTGAGGGCTGGTTACTGATTCATTACAAGCTTCCAACGACACTAAGATTGATTGTTTTTTTACCCCAAACACTCCCGGTATGCTTTTACTACCTGGTCCAGGTCTTCTACCGGAGGGAAGTGTCCGCAACCGGTGAGCTCTACGACCTTGGCATTTTCCCCAATTGCTTTTGCGTTGGTTTGGGCGACCTCGGGTTTTACAACCTTATCCAGATTCCCTTGAAGTATGTATACGGGCATTGTCAAGTTATCGACCTTACCAGTTCCTGATTCAGCGTGGCTGTTCCGGTGGGAAATATTAAAATGAACAAGTGCGTGGTTCACATCTACCAGGTTGCGTTGCTTAAAAACCGCCTGAACCAAATCGTCCATATATTCTTTTTCGGGCTTTTTCACGGTGAACAGGCTCATGTTCAAAATGGTTTTAATCATGAAGGTATTCTTTTTAGCAATTGCTTTCAGTACGGCCTTTACTTCCTTGTGGATTTCTTCTTTGCTCAGGGCGGCGGTATTGGGAATAGGTTTTCCAAAGAAGTTCCGTTTGAGTAAATGATAACCCTGCACACTGGCTGACTCCAAAAGAACCAGCTTTTCCACCATGTTCGGATGGTTCGAAGCAAACTCCATAGCTACCGCACCACCCAGTGACCAGCCGGAGAGGTAACAGGTCTTTATATCCAGGCCGTCGAGGAAGAGTTTCACATCATTCCCGTACTCGGCCATGGTTTGGGCAGGGGTGTTATAACTTGTGTCTCCGTAACCCCGAAGGTCCAGGGCGTAGGTTGTGAAATCTTCAGCCAGCTTTTCCTGTAAAAGCCGCCAGTGAATGGCCGAGCCAAAGTTACCGTGAATAAGTACCAGGTTCTTTGGGCCGCTGCCGGCTTTGTAATAAGCAATGGTTTCGCCGTTAGGTAGGTCGAGGGTCAATTGTTCAAGGGTTGTCATAGGATCCTCCGTATATTCATTGATACCAGTATAGCACAGAATTTTATCAATGACTCCGGTCATGATTATTCACTAGGGTTAGTTGGTTCGAATAGCCTCCCTTCAACTGAATTAGGTCTCCGTGAATCTGCTTCCCATGAACATGGTTACCAGCCAAATAAAACACTCCCGTAACTCCATCAGGCAAGCTTATTTCACCCTGCCACTCATTTTGTTTCTTGTTCAATCGTACTACAATATCTCCCTTGGGATGGGGAACAAGTCCTTCAAGGCGTTTCATTTGACCTGGCATGGGGGTGATCTGGACCGTTTCAAACCCGAAACTTCCCGGTCTTACCCCAAGGATTGTTGCGCTACTATGGTATACAGCGTGTGCGCTCCAGGCGTGGCAATCTGATCTTCCCTGGTTATCGTGTTCGGGGAAGGTGGAGAATCCCAGATCTAAATAGTATTGCCAATGGTCATAACTGTGGTGCAGGGCATTTTCTGCCTTTAAAATTCGGTATGCCTCATTCAGATAATGGACAAAATACAACCCCGTTTTGATGAGTGTATGATCAGAACACAGTGTTTTGCCTGACTGTTGAATTCTAGATGCATATTCTGAAGAAGGAGTTGGTGTCCCGGGATGGCCAAGGTTGGCAAGTCCGAGAATTGCCAGAGCTTGGCAGTGCTGGCTGAAACTGCTGTGATCCAAATCATCGGCGTAGGCCTGGCGTGTTTCGTTCCAGAAAGCCCTGTGGATTGGGGGAAGGAGGTCTGCTGCCAAATCGGCGGCAAATTGCGCTTTGTGGAAATCCCCCAGCCAACGGGACACAAGACTGGCGGCTTGTAGAGCCATTACGGTCTGCCACTGGATGAAACAGCTGACCCCTCCGGGTTGGGCTCCAGGGGGTTCGCCGTGGGGAAAGCTAACCGCATCCAGGTAGTTCCAGCCCTGGGGTGACACAATCAATCCATCGGCACGACGGTGCAAGAGCAGAGAATCCAGAATCCACCACACCAAAGGCATGAGTGTTTTAATAAAATCCCTGTCTCCCCGCCAGAGGGCGAAGTCGTAGACCATACAAATCCACCAAAGCCCGTAGGGGGCAATAATTTGAGCAGAGTCACTGGGAAAGTTACTGGTAGGAAGGCCCAAGGGTCCTTTTCGGCTGTGTAAAAAAATGGATAGAGCTTTACGGGTTAATCGGTCATCCTTTACAAGGACGTAATTATACAGGGCTTGCAACCTGGCTTCAGCCACGTATTGCAACTGTTCCCAATAGGGGCAATCCATAAAGGTCTCATGGGCACAATTTTCAAGTGTACGTATTGCTACAGGTAACATGGTTTGAAAGTTTTGGTTGTCACCGGTAAAGGTGCCGGTAATTTCTAAGGGGTAACTTGTCCGAAAAAACTGCAATTGGGATATGGTTAAACCATTGGACCTAGTGCTTATGTCTACCTGAACATACCTTCCTGCCTGCCACCACAGGGGCTCAAACCGGCATGGCTGTGTGCTCTTTGGGCGGAATTCATCGTAGATTCCAACAAAATAGGTACCTTCCAGGGAAATGCGGTCAACCAGGTGGACTATGGATGAGGGGCTTTCAGACATGGATTCGGCAAATCCAACCGAAATTCTGGCTGTATGCAAGATGTTTTTGTTGGTGCTGCCGGGGAAGTTGTTTGACTGGTGATTCGATTCAGAACCCAGGGAACGAGCATCCAAAGTAAAATACGAACAATAGTAGGTTCCCAAATCAATGAGTACCCGGGTTCGGGAATAGGCGGGGATGGTTATAGATCCGCTGTTGCTGATCATGGCATCCCACTGTGCTCGGGTTGGGTCATGAAAATGGTTTGGTTCATATGGATCAATTGATCTATCGTTCAATTGAGTGGCTTCTGAAGGTTCGGTGTATGATTTGGAAACAACAGCCAGGGTAGTAGCTCCTGAAATAGGGGCGTACCTCATGGCAGGGAGGGAACCGGGACAAAGAACTCGATCCTTCACAGAAAATCCCTGAAGAAATTCCAAGCTTGCCTGCCTTCCTTTTTGGGCCATCTTCCACTCTGTTCCGTTTTTCATGCACTCGTCCACCCAGGATGTTCCGGAGTACCGAATTCTAGCTCCTGAGCCAATGACTCCGCCAATTTGCTGACCTGGATTCAGGAATTCAACATTTTCAAGTATCCTCCCCTCCCAGTCAGCCAGTCCGGTACTGAGGATTTTTGTCCAGGGTTCTTCTGCACAGAGGTGAAATCCTGGCCCTACCGTGTCTTGGGCCCAGGGGGTATTATCAGCGAAGTACCATACTACTGCACTCATGGTGTGGGTTCCTGGTTGCGCAACCAAACGGTAACTCTCGTAGAACCATTGGGTTGT
>SKVS01000178.1 GCA_007129335.1 Spirochaetaceae bacterium | reverse complement strand
TCCCCTGGAAAAGAACCTGATTTACCCACTACCATGAAAAAAGCATGAGCGATGACATACTCTACCTGCCTGGTCAATACTTGAGTCGGCATATAAGAAATACCCTGGTTGCCAATGATTTCCCAAACCTCTACTGGTCCGATGATTGGAGTCTTCAGTATTACTGGAAACAAGCTTATCTGGGCTTCATTGCAACTGCATGGTATGTGGAGAACAACCCTATACTCTTACCAGAACTCCAGGAATCTTACGCAGTCCTGTACCATGAATGCTTGAAAGAAGACCGGAACGTAAGAAGAATCAGAACCCGTACTCCCAGGGAAGGCCAAAGCTATTGTTTAAAGGTCGATTCCAATCTAGAAGTAATTCTAAACCATCTTCATTCCATCAGGCCGAATTCTTCCTGGCTCATACCGGAGTATCAAAAGCTTATCTCCGATTTAGCCCATGACCAGGGCAGGACTCTACCTATTTCTTTTTGGGCTACGAGCCTGGAGACTCCCCAGGGAACTGCTGCGGGTGAATTGGGATATACTATTGGGAAGACATACACCAGTTTAAGCGGATTCCATTACCGGGAAAAACCTGAGTGGAATCATTTTGGAAAATTGCAAATGGTGTTGCTTTCTGAACATCTGAATCAAAGAGGTATTGAGTTCTGGAATCTTGGTCATCCCCAGTACAAGTATAAAAGAGACTTGGGCGCTCAGGTTATATCTCGAAAGGACTTTCTTTCCCTTTGGGACAAAGAAGTAGAAAAACCAGCTCCCAGCTTAACAAAAGAAATTACCGGCGAGCTATCCCCAGAAAAGCAACCAACCACTTAAACCCGTAACTCCAAGACTAAAGGCAACAAAAAGCCCTTGAAAATCCCTGGGCCGTTCACGAATGATTTTCAAAATGTTGTGACCGATCCTGGTACTTGCCAAAAGAAAAACAGCCGTGCCTCCCGTAATGAGAATTAAGGTATTCATAAGGGTTTGGGTGGAATATAACACTGGTGCAGGACCATTGGGTGCCCCGAATGCAAACAAAGTTACAACGAAGCGGTACATAGGACCGGCAAAAATACCTGTTCCCAGACAAAGAATTGCCAAGAAGGTCTGAGCAATTTTATTAGCATTGGGAACCGGGACGGGAAACCGGTTTTGTTGTTCCGGCTTGGACCAGTATATTCGGGATAATTTAATGAAAGATGCCATTGTTCCTATGCCTGCGGCGTACAACATGGAGTATTGCCAACTATCCTTTAGTCCGTAAGAAAGGGTGGTCTTGCTGGCAAAACCGTTAAAAGGGGGTATGGCTGAAATAGCCAGTGCACCGACCACAAAGGTTATGGTAGTAATGGGAATGCGCTCCCCAGCCTGCTTGAGCAACCTGGCCGCACCTCTGAGCTGATATACGTTTCTTTGGGATGCACAGTCTGTCGTTGTCCCAATACTGAGGAACAACAAACCTTTGAACATGGCATGGTACAGAGCATGGAGAAATGCACCTGCCATAAGAATGGAACCCTGAAGGGTATGGGTTCCAACATAGAGGGCTGCTCCCCATGCTGCCACGACGTACCCAATCTGGCTAACTGTATGATACGCTAACAGTCTTTTGGCATCGGACTGGGAAAGCGCAATGATAACAGCAACCAGTGCGGTAATTGCTCCTGCATAGCCCATGAGCTGCCCAGCGTACATACCTGCAGGAACAAGTAAAAGGACCCGGGAAAGAGCAAATAAGGGAGTCTTAATCAGTACTCCAGATAGAACCGACGAAACAGCGTGGGGAGCCAGGGCATGAGAATCAGGAAGCCAACCGTATAGAGGCATGACAGCCACCCGAATGGCAACTGCTCCGACAATGAGACTCAAGGATATATAGGTTACCACTCCCCCATGATCTGGAAGCCCGGACAATCCATTTATAATACCCGTATACGTCAAGGCACCGGTTGTTCGGTATATCCCATAGATTCCCAGGAGAAAAAAAACCATTGCCGTTGCACTCACCATGAGATAGGAAAAGGAAGCCAGGAAGGCCCCCTGTTTTTCCGAACTTGCAATGAGTATATAGGATGCAATTCCCATAACCTCAAGACAAACAAAAAGGTTGAATAAATCGGCTGTCATAGCAGTAGCGGCCAATGCGGAAGTCTGAATAAGAAAAACCGCGGTAAAATGGGGTCCATGGGGTCCAGGTCCAAGAGAATAAAGCCATGCAGCTCCTGCAATAGTAAACCCCAGAAGATTCACCAGCCAGGCAAGCCCGTCAAATCGAAAGGATATACCTACCGACTCGTGCCAACCTCCAATTATCCCTTCAATTGCCTGACCCGTTAAGACAAGGGGGAGCAATTGAATCATAACTACCCATGGTAGAACGAGTCCCACGAAAGCTCCCAGATATTCCAGGTTACGTTTTCTCTTTCCAGTAAAAAATGCCTTGGAGCTCAGGGCAATTGCTGCACCCAGTAAAGGCAACACTACCAGAGCAAAAACAGTATCCTCAGGTAACATCGTGGACCTGCCTGTGGATCTGATCAATATCGAAGGTTCCTGAATGACGGTAAAGACGAAAGGCCAGAGCGAGGGCAAGCGCGGTAATACAAACCCCAATTACGATTGCGGTCAACATAAGCGCCTGGGGTACAGGATCCACGATATTTTCTATGCCCTCTTCCAGAATTGGAACCTGATTCCCAATTCGGGAGCCTTCGAGAATAAAAAGAATAACTACCGCATTATTGATTATGGTCAAACCGAAAATCTTTTTTATAATATTCCGTATACCCACTATTCCCCAGAATCCAATAAGAAAAAGCAGAGCCAACAACATTCTCTCGATCATTCTGCCCTCCCAAGCATTGCTATACACATAAATCCTATTCCTGCGCCAACTTTTAACCCGATAATGGCATTCAGAAGAACAATAAAACCAACTTCAGGCATTCCCGCCTGAGCCAGGGTATTAGCAAAAAAACCACCACCAAAAACTACCCCGCTCAGGGAAGCAAGAATAAGAAGGAGAAAGCTAATCGATTCTAACTTGGCAAGTACTCCGGCTTCGGTTAACCGGGTTGAACCATCGGCTCGACCGCCGAGGGCAAGAAAGACAATACCCGAAGCCACCACAACTCCCCCTTGGAATCCGCCCCCCGGGGAAAGATGACCAAAGAGCATGACATAAAAGCCAAAAACCAAAACTACCGGACCCAATTTCCCAGTAACCACCTCCAATAAAGCGGTTCTTTGTTTCTTTACCAGTGTTGTTTTCTCTTGGTACAGGGATTCATTTCTGGAGGGATCCCCAAACCCCTTTGCAAGTACGTCGCCCCCGTGGGCAATAATGCCGATGGTTCCACTGACGGCTACCAATAACACAATTGTTTCTCCCAGGGTATCAAAAACCCGGTATCCCAAATAAATGGCACTGACCATATTGCGAGCCCCGCTGGCAGCCATGCCGAAATTCTCCATATGATCCCGGGCAATGGTAGGCCAGGGGATGTCGGTCCAAAATAGAGGTATGAGAACCAGGGTTATAGTTACCAAACACAGGAAAACCTGAAAAAGAAAAAGACCTGTGATCTTTGATCTCATTGTTTCCCTCCCTTGGAACCGTTTCTTTTTTCAGGGCGATCTTGGGGAGAGAACCTTTCTGTGGCACGAATTGCCCAGACAAATATAACCGTTGATACACCTGCCCCAACGGCTGCTTCAGTAATTGCCACATCAGGAGCATGGAGGAGATAAAAAAGTAAGGCCGACAGGAGGCTGATAGCCGACAAGGCTATGACCCCATAGAGTAAATCCCGGGTAACAAGGGTGTAAGCAGAAAGAATTATTAACAGAACAAGAAAAACAATAACCATAATTTTTCTCCTACCTATTCCTTTGACCGATCATCCGAACCAGTTCGCCGTTGGTCAGCTGGGCGCCAGGGCTGAATGTCCGAATTCCAGGCAAATCGGGCAACAATATGGGCTCCAGTGGGAGAAGAAACCAGGAAAAAAAAGAGTAAAAGAATTATTCGTGCTGCTATTGCCCATGTTGGGGCCAAAATGAGGGAACCAATAAAAATAGAAATAACCGCTGTAGTACCACACAGGGCCCCGGCCTGGAGTCTGGAATAGGCATCGGGAAAGCGAAACAAACCAATTATTCCCCCTATGCCGAAAATGACCGCGGAGCCGAAGGCAATGAGTGCAAAAATATTCCTCCCAATCTCTATCATGATTCATCTTCCTGATCTGCAAGTTTATCTTTGAGAAATCGGGCGATTGCCAGAAAACCAAGGAAACCAAATATATCGTAAACCAGGGCAACATCGAGATATAATACCTGACCTAACTGAACACCCCGAAGCACCAGAAACCCCAATGCAACTCCCGAAAGTACGTTCAGCGCAACGAGCCGATCAGCACCCCGTGGTCCGAGTATAAGGCGGATCAAACATCCAATAGAACAAAGAACCAGAAACCATTGCATAAACTCGAGCATGGCTAATCTCATAACCATACCCGCTTTAAATGCTGCTCCATCCGACCTTTTACCGCTTCTCCAGCAACCTTTGCGTGGCTGGTATTACAAAAAAACCAATGTACCGTAAGATGATCATCGTTGAGATCGAGGGTTATGGTACCAGGTGTCAAGGTTATTGAATTTGAAAGAACCATGCGGGCAAGGTCTGAACGAAGCCGGGTTCGGAAATGAACAATGCGAGGGTTCACCCTTCCATGGAATACAGCACCCAGCATTTTTATGCTGGACTGATAGAGGTAAAACATGAGAATGAATAGAAATACTATCAGTTGAATGGGTCTGGGCATAAACGAGCCAAGGCTTGCTTCGTGCTCAGCAATGAATTCCTGGTAGGTCAAGGCCGAAATGAGGAGGGAACCGATAAGGCCTGCGATAAGCGAATAGGGCTGAAAGCTGGCACTAAAAAGCAACCAAACTGCATACATGGCAACGGCAGTAATGAGGAACCGTATGAGATGCCAAATCTTTTTGGCATCCATCTAGTTGTCCTTTTCGGTAATAAGGTTAAAAAACTCCTGGGCGTCATTAGCGGATACCAGACGATCTCTGAGACTAGCATCGTGAAGTAATCGAGCGAGTTTGGATAGGAGTTTCAAATGTATTCCTGAATCATTCTTCGGACCTGCCATGAGGAAAACCAGGGAGACGGGTTTTCCATCGGAGGATCCAAAATCTACAGGTTGGGAAAGTTTTGCAGCCGCTAAGCAGGTCGAAGAAACAGATGTGGAATGGGCGTGGGGAACCGCACACCCGAATCCCAGAGCTGTGGAAGCCAGTTCTTCCCGATCCATAACATCATGATAAAGTATTTCTCCATCGCTAACCTTACCTTCCCTGGCAAGAGACTCAACCAAGGCCTTGATTACCTGCTCCTTATCCCGGGCTTCCAGGGATACAAGAATTGACTGCTGCGAAAGCTTTTTTGACAATAAACCCATGGTTATACCTCTTCATCTTCTTCTACAAGCCCGGTTACCCAATCTACCGGCAGAGTAAACATAATTCCTGTCCCAGGATTATCGATACCACCCACTACCTCATCAACAAGTTGTTTGACCCGTTCAATAACACTTTCATTTCTGATTACTGAAATAATGGTTTTATTGTACGGCTTATTTCCCTTCATGAATTCTTTAAAACCTGCAAACAGGGGTACCTCGTATGCGAGAAATCTTCCCATACCTTCGGAATCCAACAGAGTTGCGCCCGCAAC
>SKVS01000175.1 GCA_007129335.1 Spirochaetaceae bacterium | reverse complement strand
CTGCTCCCAACTCTATTGCAGCCTTAGGCATTCCAAAAACCGCCGATGTGGCTTCATCCTGAATAACCGTATACCCTCCCAAATTCTTAACCTGAACTGCACCAGTGGCCCCATCGGCCCCCATACCGGTCAAGAGAACGGCCACAAGGCTCTGACGAAAGGTAGTTGCAGCAGTCTCAAACAGCCTGTCTACCGCAGGTTTCTGGTTTCCCACCTTCGGCCCATCATCCAAAAACAGCGCTCCTTCCCTGCACACAAGGTGCTTTCCCCCCGGTGCTACCAACACTTGCCCTGGCTGAAAGGTGTCCCCATCCCGGGCAAGGCGAACATGTAAAGAGGTTTGAGAATCCAGCCATTGGGCAAAACTCTGGTCGAACTTTTCTTCCATGTGTTGAACCAGGGCAATACCCAGGGGGAAGTTCGCCGGCAACTGCCCAAGAAATTCTTTCAAGGCGGCAGGGCCACCGGTTGAAGCTCCCACCACAACCCCACGGAACATTCCTGGGGCAACCCGGTCTCTACACCCCCCCTTTTTCGAGGTCCGTATATTGGTATTAGCCCGGGAAATTCCCCTGAGCCTATCCAGGAAAAGTGCTAAAAATGCCGGATCGTTAAACTGATCGAGCTCCGGCTTGCGAATTGCATCCAGGGCTCCAGCTCCCAAAGCCTGGACGGTTAGGTCAGAATCCACCTCGTTGGAGAAAATACAAACAGGGACCCTGAATTTCCCCATAATTTCCCTGGTGGCCTCAAGCCCATTCATTATGGGCATATTCATATCCATAACCACCACATCGGGATGGAGGAGTTCGACCTGTTCAACCCCTTTCTGGCCGTTGGAAGCCTCACCTACCACGGTGAAATCCGGAGTCTCTTCGAACACCGCTCGAAGTATCGAACGGATCACGGCGGAGTCATCAACTATCAGTACGTTCATGGAGGTCCTCCAAAATTCCTGCCAGAAGCAGCAGATCCATATCTATGAGAAATTTCATTCCCCCATCTCCTGGCAGCACTGCTCCTAACAACCCTCTTTGATTGGCAAAGGGAGCAAGAACTCTAGGCAATAGTGAAAAATCCCTGACCGAATAATTAACCATTTTGGTTCCCGAAGGTATGCGAAATCCTAAGGGGGTTGTTGCTTCAATTCCCAGTTCCATGAACCGACTTTGAACATTCAGCGGAAAGCTATGCATGTTTCTCAGAATTGCAAGGTGAGAAGCACCGGTGTTTTCAACCAGAAACAAGGTTTGGAAAACCTGATCCAAATGTATCAAGGGAATTGTCCCTGTCTGAGTTACCAGTTCTTCTGAAATCCAGGGGATAGGTTCAGATCGGGGCTTGGTGCGGTTTATATACACGCTTGAATCGCATTGAAAGCGATTAATGAGAAGAGGAATGGGAGTGTAGGGGATTTCCAGGACCTGAACCCGGTCATTATCGATCAAGATCCATCTCCAATCGTTCGAGCAAGCGGTGAGAATTCAGAACGAACACCTCCTGCTCATTAAGGGTAATTGACTCAAGGAAATACTTGCTGTCCTCATCCTCGGAGGAAATTGAGTGAACCTGCTCAAGGGGCACCTTAATTATTTCATCCACATCGGTAATGAGTAAACATGCCTGATCCTGGGGAAGATTCAGAATCAGGAGGGCTCCCGTATCCAGGGATTCATTTTTAAACAAGAGCAGAACATCGAAAACCGTATAAGGTTGTCCATGGCGATTAGCAAACCCTTTAATGTAGGGAGGTAAAAACGGTACATAGTAAATCGTATTATCAAAGGATATTTCCCGAACATCCTCAGCGGGAATAGCGAACACAAAGGTATTCAGATTAAACACCACATATTTCCTGAACTCCTGATGCTCTTTTTTCTTCTCAGGATCATCATTGCGTTGGTGAAGCCGTTCCAAGAGTTCCTGGTTATCCATGGACATCCCCTTTCATCTGTTCAGGCTCGGATTCAGTCCGGGATGCAGTGGTATACTTATCAATGGAATCCTTAAACATTTCTCCGATATCTTTCAATCCATCGGTTGACTCGCTGGTTGTCCGGGTGGATTCAACAAAATTCGAAATTCCCTCGGATATCTGTTTCAGGGTAAGGAATATCTGCTCGAAGGAGGACACTTGCATCTTTATCGAGCGGGCAATATCCGCTGCTGATGCAGCAGAAATTTCGCTGGAACTCAAAACATCCTCAAAAACACCCCGAATATTCTGGGAAATATCCCAACCTTCCTTAATCCTTTGGGTTCCCTCCTCTGAGGCAATAATGAGCTTATCCGAAGCGTGCTGAATCTCGTTAATTTTCATTTTGATTTCATTGGTCGAATCAACGGTATTATCTGCCAGGCGCCGAATTTCCCCTGCGACAATCTGGAAATTCTTTCCCGCTTCTCCGGCGGACGCCGCTTCCAACTCGGCATTAAAGGCAATGATCTTGGTCTGGTCTGCAATCCCATTGATAATGTTGACAATTTCCCAGATGGATTCAATTTGATTACCCAGAGTTTTAATACCCCCAATGGTATTGCCATTGGTCTGTTTGATTTCCGACATTTTATCCAGGCTGCCCTGAATAAAGGTAAATCCCTTTTCCACCAGCTCCTGGGTGCTGTTAGCAATTTTTACTACCTCCTGAATTTTCACCGCAACACCTTTTGACAGAGTATCAGAATCCTCCATGGTGCTCAGGATTTCCTTTACCGCGGCAGCCTGCTGATTTGCGGTGGTTGAAATTTCCTGGGTACTGGCCCCCAGGGTGTGGGTTGACTCTACCAGAACCAGGGTAGCCTCCCGAATATCCTGAACCAGATGAGCATAGGAATCAATAACCTTGTTGAAGTACTCTCCCATAGCCCCAATTTCGTCCTGGGTATTTATATCAACCGACTGAGACAGATCGCCCTGGGAAACCAACTGGGAAACCCGTTGAATTTGCCTCAGGGGTTTGAGCATTTTAGTAGTAAGAACCCGTACCACCGCAATTATCAGAAAAGAAGCCACAACAATTGCCAACAGGACCATGACTCGAATAAGGTTAACAATTCGACTGTACCCGCCGATGTACTCGAAAACTGCAATTATCCATTGACTGTCGGGAATCTCAGCAATAATTCCCATTACCCTGCCCTGGGGGCCGGTAAAATCCAACTGGGCAGAGTCTGAAGAGACTGTACCCCGAAGTTCATCACTAAGGGACACAAAACCATCCCCGGCAGCGAGTCTCAGAGACTCTTCTCCCGCTGCTATCCTGCCGGATCTGTCGAACAACAAAACAAAGCCTTTTTGACCGACCTGCAAAGATTCAAGGGTCTGGCGAAGTTCTGCTTCATCCACCAGCACATTGAACTCTTCCTTATAGGATGACGCCCAAACCATAATATCCCAGGGTTCGAAGTATGAAAGATACCCGGCTTTCATTCGGGGGGCAGTCTCTCCGGGATTCAGCCATTCATACTCCAGGTATCCATTTTTCATAGCCATAGCTTGTTGCATGAAAGCATGGCCGCTGGCATCCACCCCGGGTGAAAGGGGGTGAATTTCCAGAATACCCCGGGAACTTACCCCCGCAAGGTATCCGGTAGTACCAATTTTTCCATAGTCCGGGTCAAGGATGATTCTGGCATACTCACTTTGGGCTTCATCAGAAGTAAGGTCGTTAGCAAGAAACCGGCTATGAAAGTGCTCCATTAAAAGCCGGTTCGATTCTGCAACTCCCCGCAGGTAATTAGAAACCGAATTGTCAATTTGCCCAGTGACAAGATTCACGGTGAAATTCAAAGACCCTTCCCGGCCATTGCGGGAAATCTCATCCAGCTGTACCTGGAGTAAGTAGGTACTGAGCAATCCCATGATAAAAATTATGATGATGAAAGGAATGGTAATTGCCCAACTCATTTTTCCCGACAGTGAATGTTTTGTCGTACGTTTCATACTCCATCCTCCTCAGAATTTGTAAAGCGTTGAACAATCCCATTTAATACCCGAACCGTTTGATTCAGGGTGTCAGCGGTGGTGCTGTTTTCATCTATTGATGTGGTAAAATCCCCAATTCCTTCGGAAATTTGCCTCAATGTTATAAGTATCTGCTCAAATGCATTGACCTGTTTATTAATAGAACCCTGGATCTCTTCAGCTGAACCTGCAGACACCTCTGATGAGGAAAGAATATTCTGAAAAAGACTCTGAATGGTGTGGGATAGTTCCCATGCCTGGTGGATTTTCTGACTGTCGCTTTCAGAGAAATGTATAAGTCGGTCTGAAGCCTCCTCAATTTCTCCAATACGCATTTTAATTTCCTTGGTGGAGTCTACGGTGTTATCCGCAAGCCGACGAATTTCACTGGCAACAATCTCGAAGTTCTTCCCGGCCTCCCCTGCAGAGGAGGCTTCAAGAGCTGCGTTGAAGGCAATAATTTTGATCTGCCCGGCAATTCCGTTGATAATTTTTACAATTTCCCATATTCCAGAAATGTGCTCGCTTAAGTTCTTCATTCCCTCTATGGTTTGATCATACGAGGCCTTTACCTGGTTCATTTGTTCAATGTTCTGACGGATTATGGAAAAACCATCCTGAACATTTTCTTTGACCGCTACCGATTGCTCTGCCACATTGTCGATTTTCTTTCCCACATCCTTGGAAAGTTTGTCCACATCTTCCATGGTTGAAACAACCTCTGCAGAGGCTGCTGCTTGTTCAGCAGCGTAGGCAGCATTCTGCTGGGTTACCGAAGACAACCTGCCAGTGGAATCAGCAATAGACGAGCTGGTCGAGTGAATGTCGGTTATTAGGGAACGGAAATTATCGAGAATTCTATTTACATTTCCCGCAATTTCTCCCAGTTCATTAAATATCAGAATATGTATTCTCTTATCTGGATCGGTGGTTTCAAGAGCCAAATCTTGTACAACCTGAGCAATGGAACGAACCTGAAGGGTAAACTGTTTTCTCGACAAGCTAATAAGACCAAATGCAATGAGCATGCTCATGAGAATAAAACTAAAAAGTGGGCCATAAAACTGGGCTCCCAGTTCAACTACTCCCGAACGGGCATAGTAATAAGCCAAATACGCCATGGTAATGGCAATATAGAATGCGGTGGAACACACCACAAAATAATCCTGTACCCGGGTAAACCCATCCCGCTCACCGGACCGTACATCCACAATTTCCAACTTCTTTTTTGTTGGAATGAGCACCAGGTTAATGGTAATTGCGCTGTACATTCCCGCTATGAGTCCCACAGAAAGTTTTAGGAATAATCCAAAAACATAGGGTATGCCGCTTTCTGCCTGAAAACCATACATTGCGTAGTAGGTCGTGGTACCTATGGTCCAGGCAATAATCTGGAACAAGAGTATTGCCCAGGGTACCCGAAGAGCTGAAGTTCTTGCTTTCTCGTAACCTTGACCGGTTTTCAACCAAAAAAACAGTGGTCTCAGGTAGGAAAAAATAAGAGATATTAAAACAAAGGAAAATACAAAGAACAATCCCACCACCGTCGGCTTAAACGCAAATACTATGCGTTGGAACAAATCGGCTCCCTGTTCATCGAGTAAGTTATTAAATAGGGCATTAATAAACTCGCTGAAAAAAAGAAAAAAACCCAGGAAACCAATATTTATGGCGATAATTTGGGATTTAACCAGGCGGATAATCCGGCTTGGTGAATCGGAGACGGAGTTTTTCATGGGTACATCCTTGTTCTGTCGTTTCTGGAAACATTACCTTGCTACAATCACTGGTCTGATTTTGGGAGCAACAAAGTGACTATTCT
>SKVS01000384.1 GCA_007129335.1 Spirochaetaceae bacterium | reverse complement strand
GAAAATCTGTGGATGAAGGTCCTAAACTGGAAGACATTCCCCTTGAACAGAGAATTCAGAAGAAAATCATTCAGGGCAGCAAGAGCAAGCTCGATTCCTGGCTCATGGAAGCTCTGGAGCAGGGGATGAGTGCCATTCAAATCATTAATGACCTGCTCATTCCCGCCATGAAAATTGTAGGGGAATTGTTTGGAGATGGGCGAATGCAGTTACCCTTTGTGCTACAGTCAGCCGAAACAATGAAGTACGCCGTTGACATTCTCCAGCCCTATATGGAAAAGGTCGATACCCGGGAACAAACATCCATCGTTATTGCCACCGTTCGGGGAGATGTCCACGATATTGGAAAAAATCTGGTTGAAATTATTCTCAGTAACAATGGTTACCGGGTTTATAATCTGGGTATCAAGTGTGAAATTGACACCATTATTCAAAAGGCTCGGGAAGTGAATGCCGACGCCATAGGAATGAGTGGATTATTGGTTAAGTCTACGGTTGTCATGAAAGATAACCTTGAGGAACTGGAGCGACGGGGACTGAATATTCCTGTACTTCTCGGAGGTGCAGCATTAACTCCTTCCTATGTTTGGGATATTTGCGGGCCTTTGTATAGAGCTCCAACGGTGTATTGTTCCGATGCTTTTGAGGGTCTGAATGCTATGAGAATGATAAAGGAAGGTACGTTGGAACCATTTCTCCAGGATCAGGCGGAAAAACGGTCCTTAAGGGAGCAGGCAAAACGGGCAAGACCCCCTGTTGAACAGCCTCCCATAGAAATTCGCCGGAATATTACTGTTCCCAAAGCACCCTTCCTGGGTACGAAGGTAGTTGAACAGGTAGATTTGGATCTTATCTATCCCTATTTAACCGAAGAAGTACTTTTCCGGGGGCGATGGGGTTATCGCCGAGGAAAACTGAGCAAGGAAGAATACATTGATCTTATTGAGAACACCGTTCGACCAGAATTTGAGGCTCTGAAACTTCGATGTAAAACAGAAAAACTCTTGGCTCCATCGGTTGTATACGGCTACTGGGAGTGTAATTCCCTGGGTGATCAGGTAATTGTATACAAACCGGGAACCCGGGATGAGCTGACCAGATTCAGTTTTCCCAGGCAGGCCCAGTCTCCCTACCAGTGTATTGCGGATTTCTTTTATCCCATAGATTCGGGTATTACTGATATCATTGGACTGGAACTTGCTACTGTGGGACATGTAGCCCAGCAGGAAAATGACCGACTCTATGGAGGTAATCAATACAAAGATTACCTGCTTTTCCACGGCCTTTCGGTTGAAACAGCCGAGGCTCTTACGGAATATTGGCATCTCATTATGCGGCAGGAACTCAACATTACCGAGGAAGATGGCCAGGGAATTCAGGATTTTGTAGTCCAAAAATATCGGGGCAGTCGTTACAGTTTTGGTTATCCTGCCTGCCCTGATTTAGCAGGGAATAGAGTAATTTGGAATATGCTCGATGCCCAACGTATTGGCGTTACCATGAGCGAAGAAGATCAAATGTTTCCTGAACAAACGGTAAGTGCTTTTGTTGTCCATCATCCCCAGGCTAAGTATTTTAATGCATGAAAAGGCATAACCTTAAGTCAATGATCGATATGTGGAGGCTTCGTGAAATACATATGTTCTAATTGTGGGTACATTTATGATCCCGAGCAGGGAGATTGGGAGAACGGCTACGATCCGGGTACCGAATTCGAGGAGCTTCCGGATTATTGGACCTGTCCCATATGTTATGTCTCAAAATCTCTGTTCGATCCCTTGGACTGACTTTACCCTTGCCCAACTATTTATTACCTTTTTGGTATGAAAAACAACACCTTATTCTTTTTCCTTCTCATTACCATCCAATTGACCTTTGGTCAGGGGCAGGCAAACGGATCTCCTGGAGGCATTGAATCCAGGATTATTGACCAAAACATAGCTACAGAAAAGCATTCGGTGCATCTGGTTCAGCGGGTGTCCGGTCTGAGACAGCCCTGGTCGGTAGCCTTCCTGCCGGATGATAGATATCTCATTACCCTGAAAGGTGGTGATTTGATAATTGTGGATCAGGAAGGGAGAAGAACAGTCTCGGGTCTACCCCAGGTTTCTGCTGTTGGTCAGGGTGGTTTACTCGATGTTATTCTCCATCCTGATTTTTCTGAAAACCAAAGAATATATTTTACCTACTCATCGGGCAGGGGGAATGCTTTGGGAACAACCCTGGGCACAGCCGTTCTCACATCGCCTTCATTTGAACCTCGTTTGAGTAATGTCCAGGTTCTTTGGAACACTCCCGATGAGTACCTATCCTCCGGAGGACAGCATTTTGGCAGCAGGGTTATTTTTGGCTCTGATGGATATGTGTATTTCACCATCGGAGATAGGGGTACAATGGAGAGATCTCAAAATCCTGCAGATCCTGCAGGAACAATCATACGACTTCGGCCCGACGGTACAATTCCCGATAACAATCCCTTTGGGGAATCCCAGGTTACTAATGCACGGGGACAAACGATTCGGCCATTGCCCGAGGTTTTTGCTTATGGTACCCGGAATGCCCAGGGGATAGCTATGGATGCCCAGGGGAGGATTTGGTTTCATGAGCACGGCCCCCGGGGAGGAGATGAAATTAACCTGCTCGTTCCAGGGGCAAATTATGGGTGGCCTGCGGTTACCCATGGGGTAAACTACTCAGGAACCCGGATATCTGACCGTACAACCATGCCAGGTGTAACCGATCCTGTTCTCCATTGGACTCCAAGTATTGCTCCTTCGGGTTTTGTCTTTTACCAGGGGGCTGCATTTTCCGGTTGGAATAATTCTGCCTTTGTTGGGGCTTTGGCTGGTCAACATGTACGAAGGGTTGAAATACAAAACAACCGAGTCATAGAACAGGAGGTAATGTTCTCCGGCACCCTTGGAAGAATCCGTGATGTGCGGGTAAACAACCAGGGGTATCTGTACATTCTTACCGATGGTCCAAACTCAACCTTGTATCGCCTAGAACCAGCTGATTGACACTGGAGGATTCTGTTTTTCAACACCCATCAGGGAGAACTCTGAATGCGCCCTGGTCAGCACTGGTTACCATAGATGCATAGACCTTTAAGGCTTTACTCACTTCCCGGGTTCTCTGGGTTGGGGTAAAGGCTCGGGATCCTCTGGATTCCTCTTTTTTCCTGCGTTGTTCCAGCACCTTATCCGGGACATCCAGGTGGATAGATCTTTTGGGAATACTGATGACTATGGGGTCACCAGTTTCAACCAGGGCAATATTTCCCCCGGCAGCAGCTTCAGGACTGACATGGCCGATGGACAAACCGCTGGTACCGCCGCTGAACCTTCCATCCGTAAGGAGGGCACATGCTTTGCCGAGCTTCATGGATTTTAGGTAACTGGTTGGGTACAGCATTTCCTGCATGCCAGGCCCGCCCTTGGGGCCTTCATATCGGATAACCACAATGTTCCCTGCCTGTACAGCTCCAGATAAAATGCCTTCGACCGCATCATCCTGGCTTTCAAAGACAATTGCTGTTCCTGAAAAATTGAAAATCTCTGAATCGACTCCGGCGGTTTTTACTATACACCCGCGCTTGGCAATATTTCCAAAAAGAACAGCAAGTCCTCCATCGGGATAGTAAGCCCATTGGGTTGAACGAATGCAACCAGATTCCCGATCTAGATCCAGGGATTTAAACTTTGAATTCTGACTGCCCATAACCAGGTTCTTTACCCCTGCTGGTGCGGACTTATAAAAATCCACAATCTCAGCGGATGGATTATTCAGAACATTCCAATGGACCAGGGCTTCCTTTAGGGTTCCATGGTCTATGCGTTTCACCGAAGTATCCAATAAGCGGGCCTTGTCGAGCTCATGGAGAATTGCCATGATTCCACCTGCCCGATGCACATCTTCAATATGGTAAGAACTGTTAGGGCTTACCTTACAAATACAGGGTACTTTCCGACTGATGGTATCAATATCTTCCATGGTAAATTCTACTTCTCCCTCTCTGGCGATGGCGAGAAGATGGAGAACGGTATTGGTACTTCCTCCCATGGCTACATCGAGGGCTATGGAATTCATGAATGCAGCTTTTGTGGCGATTGACCGGGGAAGGACCGAATCATCATCCTCAAAATAATAGGTGCGTGCCAAGTCAACGATTCGTTTTGCTGCTCTTTCAAATAGGGTAAAGCGGTTCTTATGGGTAGCTACCAGGGTGCCGTTTCCTGGAAGGGCTAAACCAAGGGCTTCATTCAAACAATTCATGGAGTTAGCGGTGAACATTCCAGAACAGCTTCCACAGGTCGGGCATGCATTTTCTTCGACAATGTCAAGTAGTTCCTGATCGACCGAGGGATCTGCTGCCATAACCATAGCATCCACAAGATCGTATTTATCATCCCCGACCCTTCCTGCTTCCATAGGGCCACCAGAAACAAAAATGGTTGGTATGTTGAGTCTCATAGCTGCCATGAGCATTCCCGGGGTAATTTTGTCGCAGTTGGAAATGCACACCAATGCATCGGCGCAATGAGCATTTACCATATATTCTACACTATCAGCAATGAGATCCCTGCTGGGCAGGCTGTACAACATGCCTCCATGACCCATGGCAATTCCATCGTCTACGGCAATAGTATTGAATTCTGCTGCAAAGCAGCCATTTTGTTCGATTATAGCCTTAACCCGCTGTCCAATGGAGTGCAAATGAGCATGACCGGGCACAAACTGGGTAAAACTGTTAGCAATTGCAATGATCGGCTTGCCAAAATGTTCTTTTTCCATACCGTTTGCCCGCCATAAAGCACGAGCACCTGCCATATTGCGTCCGGATGTATTGGTTAAACTGCGAAGTGGGGGCATGAAAACTCCTTCTTTGGGAAACAATTTTTGATTATTTGGGAGAACCCTGTGTTTATACTCTATCGGGCTATTCCATGCTACTCAATGGGTTGATTAGGGATATCCGATGGTTTGGGAAAATAGGAATGAAAAATTTCTTTCACGGATTGTTCTTCTCTTGCATTACGGTGGTTCTTAGTGGGTAATCCATGGGTAGGGCAGGCAATACCAAGTTCATTCTGATACAGAGCTCGGAAATGAGGCATGAGAATATCGTTCAATGGATGGTTTTGCACAAGGGTATAAAGAGACTCCAGAACATGTTCCCGTGAATCAATGGTTTGTTCCAATTCCTCTACCATTTGTTGAAACAGATCGTGAATTTTAGGCATAGGTAAAATATTATCAGATATAATCCTACCGAACAATTGACCTTTCATCCCACAGGACCTACGATAAGATATATGAACATTGTAATCCTGGATGGACACACAGCAAATCCCGGGGATCTATCCTGGGAACCTATTGAGGCCTTGGGTTCTTTGACTGTATATCCCCGAACCAGTCCCTATGAACTCATTGATCGGGCAAAAAACGCTCAAATACTTCTTACCAATAAGGTTCCTATTGGGAAAGATATTCTCGATATTCTGACGAACCTGAAATACATTGGTGTTTTAGCAACGGGGTATTCTATAATTGATACTTCTTATTGTAAGCAATTAGGTATTGGGGTAACAAATATTCCTGGCTATAGCACGGATTTCGTAGCCCAACACGTTTTTGCATTTTTGTTACACCATTGCAATAGAATTGCCCAACATAGCCTGTCGGTTGCCCAGGGAGAATGGTACAACCAGTTGGATTTTTCTTATACTCTTGGAACCCTGACCGAACTCAAACACAAAACTCTGGGCATTGTGGGTTTTGGTGACATTGGTCAACAGGTAGCCCGTATTGCCCTTGCTTT
>SKVS01000128.1 GCA_007129335.1 Spirochaetaceae bacterium | reverse complement strand
GGTATAAACAAAGAGTATGAGAAAAGTCGATGAGAGAACCGGAACAAGGGTTGGGAGAATAATGGTCAAGAGGATTCTCGGCCACCGGGCTCCTAAAAGCCTTGCTGAATGAATCATGTCCAGGGGAATGGAACGGAGTAGGGGGAGAATCATGAGCAGTCCGAAGGGCACTTCTTTGTAAATATATGCAAGAACAAGACCCACGCCATCCCCCCGGAACAGGGGGCTGTTGAATGTCATTCCCAGACTCTGGGCCACGCCAGCAACCATACCCCGGGAACCGAGCCAGAAAATTCCCAAATACCCGACCGATACGGGGGGAAGTATGAGGGGGAGGTAAAAGCCAAGCCCGGCAAACCGGTGCAGTCCCTGGAGCCTCCACACCGTTAGTGCCAGGACCAAGGCTAGGGTGGTGGAAAATCCAGCTGACAGTGCTGCTACCCGGAGGGAAAACAGTGCCGATTCGCCAAAACCGGGAGAGTTCATGAGCAAAAAGTAAGCTTCGAGGCTCTGGAAAATGCCCGAACGAACCAGGGTTGTTCCAAATCCCCCAATGAACAGAATCCCCAGAGGAACCAATGAAGGCAAGAGCTTGACCCAGGGGAATGATCGGGGGCTCATTTGCCTGGACCTTCGAAGGTAAGGACCTCAAGTTCAGCCCGGACCCACTGGCCTGCAGATAGATTCGTCTGAGTGGTTATTGCCAGAATTTCATCCTGGTCTATTTTTCCTTCCTGGTCTTCTGGGTCTCCCTTGCTTTCCTGTCCCATGCGGATAGTATACCCAATGTCCCTCGGTTGAGTAGACCGTATTCGGGTATGGATTTCCAGTATTTCAGGCAACTGAGGAACAGTCCTTCGAGATATGGAATAAGCTTCTTTGGGACTGGCTGAATTGTTGTCCAAGGAAGAAAGGTTGACCCGGTGGGGACGGTAGTAATGATGGAGCTTATTTGATTGACTGGGATGAGCAAGGTATGGAGACAAAGAGGGGGGAAGGACTTCCAACGGACCGAGAAAGGCTGCGGTTTGGTAGTTTGCCGGGTGGGATACGAGTTTTTCAGGGGTGTCGCATTGAACAAGGTTCCCATCCATAATGACTCCGATACGATCGCTCATCTGAAAGGCCTCTTCCTGGTTGTGGGTTACTGCAACGGTGGTGAGATTGTACCGGTTGTGTATTTCCCGGAGGTAGGCAGCGGTTCGGGATGTCAGGTTCCGATCTAGGTGGGCGAAGGGTTCATCAAGCAGGAGCAAGCGGGGCTGAATTGCCAGAGCCCGGGCCAGGGCAACCCGTTGCTGTTGTCCCGCGGATAGCTGCCCGGGGTATTTGTGGGCGTGAGCCGTTAACCCGAAATCTTCCAATACCTGGTTCACCCGTTCATTCCGAAGGGATTTGGGGAGCCTGTGGGCCTTCAGACCAAATTCAATATTGTGTCGTACATTCATAGTGGGGAACAGCCAGAAATCCTGGAACACCAGAACCGGCCGGTATTCCGGTGTCTGGAAGGTAATGGTCCCCTGGTCCGGCTGCTCAATGCCCGACAGGAGTCGAAGCAGGGTTGTTTTTCCTGCGCCTGAGGGACCAATGAGAGAAATAAATTCCCCCGCTTCTATGGACAAGTGTATATTTGAAAGGGCATGAACCTTGTCGTAGGTTTTACCAAGAGATTGTATCTGGCAAAGGGGTGCCAATGAAGGTCTCCTTTTGTATTTGAAGAGTGTACCGAAGCTTGTAAAATATTGAACATCACCCCCACCTATGGGGGTGACCCAAGGGGAGCGCCCCTGTTCATGGTGTGTTTTACAAGCTTCGGTACACTAGGTAAGGTACACATGAATGACTGTACCGGGCAAGGGGCGGTTCCAAGGCAAACCCAGGGCGAAGGCAGTGCCTTTGCCCTGGAAGCTCATATTCAGGAGGTACTGTGTTTGACGATTCCCTACGCCGGTTGAAGGATCGGGGACTTGCTCCGCTCCTTCCTCTGGTTCGGCCTCTGGGGCCCATGGGGCTAACCCTCGGGGGCTTGGTGGCAGGTCTTGCTTCCGCAGGATTTGCTTATACAGGCATGTTTTCCTGGGCCTTTTCATTCTGGATTCTCAACCGTTTGCTCGATGGTTTGGATGGAGCCCTTGCAAGACTGATGAAAAGTACCAGTCCCTTTGGGGGGTATGTGGATATCCTGGTGGATTTCCTCGTATACGCAGCGGTTCCTTTGGGTATTGTCCTTGGGGTATCCGGCGGCAGGAGTCATTGGATTGGTCTTTCGGTTATGTTGGGATTGTTTTATGTGAATGCTGCTTCGTGGATGTATCTTTCAGCTCTGGAAGCTGACCCGGACCTGGCAGGTGGGAATGAACGCCCTGCTGTCCAGCAGCGAACCGGCGAGAACGCCGAATCCAGGGCAGGTGGGTATGAAGCTTTACCCGGTAAGAGATTCGATGCCCGCCAGACAGCCATTTCCATGCCCCGTGGTTTGGTAGAAGGCACCGAAACCCTTGTTCTCTATTCCCTCATGCTGGTTTTCCCCCAGAGGTTTTTGGTTTTTTTGGGAATTCTATGTGCAGGTGTTGTCATGAGTATTATACAGCGCATTGGGTATGCGTGGCGGAAATTCAGGTAGGCACTGTATGAAAAAAGGAAAAGCCTTGAACTTATCCGGAAATACTCCATACTTAAGCTATGAATGACCAAAGGTTATCCTGGTATACGCGAGTCGGTCACTTCCTCTTCGACGTTTCTCCCGACACCGATATGGCTCCCCTCCAGTCCCGGGTTACCATTTTTGCTATGTATGCGGTGTTTCTCGCCGGCAGTTTGGGGGTTGGTTTTAATCTGGGCAGGGATTTTGCAGCGGGGAGCTACATTGTTGTGGGGGTATCCATTGTTTTCCTGGTTTTTCTCTTTCTCGGAATGGGATCATTCTGGCTGACCCGTAATTTGCTTGTTCTTCGGGAGTTTTATGCCATTGGAATTCTGGTGCTCATTGGGGGCTTAATTTATACCGCTGGAGGAACCCGGGGATTCGGACTGTTCTATGTAATGACCGGCTATTCGGTGCTGTACTTTATCCTTGGCCTTCGGGGAGCTCTGGCTATTCCGATTCTGGTTATTCTGGGAAATCTGATTCGCATTCCCCTGGGTAATTTCACAAGCGAGTCTTTTTTACAGAATCCTCAACTGGTCATTAGCTACCTGTTTGTGGTCATTGTATCGGCTGTTCTAGGGATTGCTACCATACTCTTTCAACACCTGCTGCTGAACCATTTGTATACCCTAGCGTACAAGGATGAACTGACCGGTTTGGCAAGCAGAAATAAGTACGACCAGTACATTCATATGCTCATTGGCAAGTACCGACTGAACCGAAAGGGTTTCGGGGTTATTGGAATAAAGCTCATGCACTTTGCCCGGGTAAATTCATTCCGGGGAGCCTTGTTTGCCGATGAAATTCTAGCCATTCTAGCTGACCGTTTAAAAGCCCTTGCCCGGCCGGAGGATTTGGTTATTCGGTATACCGGGACGGTTTTTTTTCTCCTGACCCCGACCCACGGGGTGCTGGATCTGGAGCGGGTTGCAGAAGAGCTCATGAGGGCCGTACAGGAACCAATCATTCATTCCAGCCACACCCTGACACTCCAGGGCATTATTACTATTACCCGGTTTCCCCAGGACGGTTTATCCGCAGAAAGTATTACCGCCAACCTTATGGCCGGGTTCGCACGGAAGCGGAATCATCCGGGGACCATTGCCTTCTTCGATGAATCCCTTCACCGGGCCGAGGCCCGTCGATATTCCATGATAGAAGAGCTTCGAAAAGCGGTGGACAGGTCAGAGCTTTACCTGGTTTTTCATCCAAAAATCCATCTGCAAACCGGATCATGCAACGGGGCTGAAATTTTGCTGCGCTGGAAAAACGGAAAATTTGGTGAGGTAGAGCCTTCAATCTTCATTCCCCTGGCAGAGGACGGGGGCCTTGTGCGGGATATTACCCGCTGGGTTGCCCGATCCACCATTGATAGTCTTCAAACCCTTCATCGGTCCCTGCCGCCAAAAGCGGAAAAACTTATTCATGCCATAAATCTTTCACCTGTGGACTTATCGGACCCAAATTTCCGGGAATTTCTTACAGGTTTGCTCCAGCGTAATCCCCTGGACCCCCGGACCATTGAGTTTGAAATTACCGAAGGGGTCATGATGGATGAAAGCCCGGAAGTTCAACTTACCCTGGAGTTCCTTCGGACCAAGGGATACCGCATAGCAATTGATGATTTCGGCACGGGTTATTCCAGCCTGAGCTACCTTCACAAGATCCAGGCTCAGGATTTAAAAATTGACCGGGAGTTCATTCGGCAAATTGCTCCTGGAGCTGTACAGTCGCCGGTTGTGGATGCAATTATTTCCATGGCCCGTTCTCTCCACTTGGAAATTACCGCCGAGGGTGTGGAGTATGAATACCAGGCGGAGTACCTGCGTCAACGGGGTTGCACCTTTGCCCAGGGTTGGTTGTATTCCCAGCCCCTGGGGCTCGAGGGGTATATTCAATGGCTGAAAGATCACCCGGGTTGTGTATAGTTCTGGTATGGCAGTTCTAGGAGAAATTACGTATAGTTAGGGTATGCAGCTGAAAAAAGAATTTTTCCGGACAATAATTGACCCCGATGCAAAATGGAAGGTAAGGTGGGATGGGTTCATTTTGATTGCTGTTATATTGGCAACCATTATGGCACCTCTTACTCTTGCTCTTGAGCTGGAATCTAAAGGATTCCTACTATTCTTCGATGTTTTGATTACCTTCATATTCATTGCAGATATTGGTATTATTTTTCGTACTGGATACATTCATCGGAGAAAACTTGTAGATGATCCTAAGCTTATTGCCAAAAGGTATCTGAAAGGGTGGTTCTTTGCAGATTTCCTCGCTTGTTTACCTTTTTTTCTTATTCCCACAAAGGGTTTTCTGGTACTGAATCGAGCTGTTCGTTTTGCCCGCATGACCCGGGTCCTCAAATTGTTTTCCAGTTCAAGGAGTATCAGTCGTTTAAAACAATCAAAAATGAATCCTAATGTCATGAGGCTGTTACTCATGATTTTCTGGCTGCTTTTTGCGTCTCACTTAATTGCAACGGGAATGATTATGGTTGAGGGTGTGCCTCCTGAACTGCCCAATGGAATGAGGTATCTTCAGGCTTTTTATTGGACAGTTACTACCTTGGCTACTGTTGGTTACGGCGACATAACGCCAGATCCAACAAATGCCATGCAGCTGATATTTACCATTATTACTCAGTTTGTCGGAGTTGGAATGTACGGTTTTGTTATTGGTAATATTTCTACAGTCATATCCAATATCGATATTGCCAAAACCCAGTATCGGGAAAAAATGGAAAAAATAAATATTTTCCTGAAATACCGGAACATGCCTGATGCCCTAACCAAAAGGATCAATGATTACTACGATTATTTATGGGAAAGTCGCCGGGGATACGATGAGTCTTCTGTAGTAGATGAACTGCCCTTTAGTCTGAAAATTCAAGTTGCCCTTGAGCTCCACAGGGATATTATTGCCAAGGTTCCCTTATTCAACGGTGCTAGTCCCGCTTTTATTCGGGATATCATTTTAAATCTTGAGTCGGTTGTGTTTACCCCTGGGGATTATGTTGTAAAAAAAGGGGAGATTGGCGAGGAAATGTTTTTTATCAGCCGAGGGTCGGTTGATGTGGTCTCAGAGGATGAAACAGTGGTATATGCAACCCTTCAAGAGGGTGCGTTTTTTGGCGAAATTGCATTGTTACTGAGCATGCCGAGAACAGCAACGATTAAAGCC
>SKVS01000149.1 GCA_007129335.1 Spirochaetaceae bacterium | reverse complement strand
CTCATTCTGGATGAACCGACCAACCATCTGGATCTGGAATCTATTACCGCCTTAAATAACGGTCTCATCGATTTCCCGGAGGTTGTCTTGTTCAACAGCCATGACCATCAGTTTATTTCATCTATTGCCAATCGGATCATTGAATTTGTTCCCGGCGGGGTAATTGACCGTATGATGCTCTTTGAAGAATACCTGGTAAACCAGGAGGTCATAGCCTTAAGGGATTCATACTGGCATGGCCACCAACGGGTTCAGATTTAGTTGGTGGGTTCAGATTTAGTTGGTGGGTTCAGATTTAGTTGGTACCTGGCAGGCTATAACGGCATAAGCATCATGCCAGGCTTGACGGTTCGTTGAACAAATCGGGCTCGTTCCATCGCTGGGCATAGGCTTTAATCGCAAATTTCCTCTCTAATCCTTTATCGTTCATGTATCGGACCGAACCGAATATTGACCGTTTGTTCCAGGGGCGGTCGTGTTTGCCGAAACACCAGGCCACGCCAGCGTAAGAATTAGGATCTCTCCCATCAAGAAAGTATTTATTGTTCAAATATAATGCTAGGTTGAATGCCTTTTCCGGATCTGGAGTCCATTCGAGGATTTTTTTTCCCCAGTACATCCGCATATAACCAGCCATTTTTCCTGTAGCAATCATTTCTCTCTGGGCAGCATTCCAATAGGCATCGTGAGTTCTGGCCTGCTCCAGTTCCTCGAGGGCATAGGTATAGGGTCGGAAATCGCTTTTGTGTTCCTCCAGAGTTACGCGAGCCCATTGGGGAAGGCATGCAAAGGAGTCGTAAAAGGGGTTGTAGTATACAAAATTGAATCCCAGTTCCCGGCGGACAATGAGCTCTTCCAGAAATGCTTCGACTGGTTCGTGGGGTATTGCCTGATTTTGCTGAGTAAAGCCCCCGGCAGATCCCCCAAGAACCTCGGTATTCCAATAATCTTTAACTCTAAGGGCAATATCCACGGGACTTATTTGACCGAAATGGAGGTATGGACTCATGTTGGATTGCACCTGTTTCGCTGGATCGCTTCTGGATTGGGCGAAGTCCTGGAGTTTGGTGTTAAGAAAGTGCTCAAGGTGGGAAATGCAATGGGAATAACCACCCTGAAAAACAGGGCTGACAGCGGGTTCAAGCTCCAGGCCCAGAAGGGCTGCTAACTCATGGGGGGATTGGATTGTTTCCCTATGCAGAATCTTTAGGCTGGATTTCTGTTCCTGGGTCAGTTCTGCCTTTCTGTTGGAACGGGAAAGCTCATATTGCGGGAGCTCATAAGGGTGGAGATAAAGGGACCATTGGGAGGTAATTTTTTTCCGTATGGTTGCAGCGGCGTACTCTTCCTTTGGACTGGTTGTCTCCACAGGTACCACAACCTCTGTTTCTACTTCCAGGTACTGAGTGGCAAGGTTGGGAAGAAGGTTTTTCCTCCATTGTCTAGGAGTTTTCAGGTAGGCTTTTTCTGTAATGAGCACGCAGGCCTGGGATGCAAGAATCTCAAGGGTCTCTTCCGGATGTCCATGAATGAGGGTAAAGGCTATGGAACGTTGGGCAAGTTCAGCCGCTACCTCCATCAATCCCTGCCACATGAACCAGTAATGTCGAATATTCGCTTCTGGGTAGGCGGTAAGAGCGAAAACAACCAAGAGAGGTTTACTCATTTTGTTTGCTGTTTCAATAGCCAGGCCGAGGGCATAATTATGTTCAATTCTTTGAGCTGCCTGCATCCAATAAAGAATATAGTTTCCCTCAGGATTTCTTGGGAGGGTGTTCATGATGTGTATGCGATCTTCCATGGAACGAGAATACTGCTATTCCCTGGGGAAAACAAATACAAATACCAGGGCTAACGCATATGACAATGAAGGTTACTGAGAGACTATAGATTCAAACCAATAACTCGACAATTGTCGAGTTATTGGTTTGAATCTATAGTCATGAGCGACCTAGTTCACCTGGGTTTACGTTTTTTCCATTTTCAATATTCGCCATATGCGTTAGCCCTGATACAATTACCGGTCTTAAGCTCAAGGGAAAAACCTTGCCATATGGGTTTGCCCCGATCTGAATTGCCACTGAATACCCCCATGTAGTATAGTATGGCCATGCGACATAAAGGTGATTTTCCTAACCTGAACGAGAAGGAGCCTGAGGGCCTCAAAGATGACAAAACACCCTATCGGGTGCTTATAATCGATGATTCTTTGTTCATTGCAAAGCAGCTGGGGCAAATACTTACCTCAGCGGGGTTCGAAATAGTTGGTACAGCCTCAGACGGGGCTGCGGGGGTTCAAAAATACCAGGAACTCCATCCCAAGGTTGACCTGGTAACCATGGACATAACCATGCCCAATATGGATGGAATATCCGCCTTGAAAAAAATACTGGAATTCGATTCAAAGGCAACGGTTATTATGATTACCGCCCTGGGAAAGAATGATCTGGTAAAGGATTGTCTGTTAAGCGGAGCAAAAAGCTACATAGTCAAACCTTTGGACCGGAAAAAAGTTCTTGACCGGATCGTGGTTGCCCTTGGAAAAAAACCGTCTTGAGACGTCTGGTATTTGTTTCCTTTCTCCAGCTCGTTGGGACATTATTCATTGTATCGACGCTGGTCTTTTTTATTCTCAGGGTTCTCCCGGGAGATCCGGCCCGGGCTGTTCTGGGAATGCAGGCGAACGAACAGTCAGTCCAGCGGTTCCGACAGGAATTCGGATTGGACCGGCCGGTGGTCATCCAATACACCGAATGGATTTCCGGACTGGTACGCTTTGATTTTGGCAGGTCTTTCAGTAACCGCCAGCCCGTGGCCCCTGTGCTTGGTCAGCGTTTAGGATTGACCTTGTTTCTTGCTGTAGGAGGCATGATTTGCGCATTGCTTTTGGCTTTGCCGATGGGAGTTGCTGCTGCCCGGAAGCCATGGGGCAGGTTCGATACCCTGGCAATGGGAGTATCCCATGGGCTCATGGCCTTTCCTGAGTTCTGGATTGGCATGGTAGGAATATTACTATTCTCGGTTCAGCTGAAGCTTTTCCCCCTGTTCGGTACGGGTTTTGGAATCCATCTGGTTTTACCTGTTTTGGCTTTGGGTTTGAACCGGGCACCCATTCTTTTTCGAACTCTCCGAGGAGGACTTATTCAGGAGTCTTCCCGTTCTTATGCCCTGTTCTTTCGAGGTTCCGGTGTTCCGGAAAGACGGTTGTTTTGGAAGTACCTTCTCAGAAATCAATTACCCAGTGTTTCAGCGGTAGCTGCTATACAGTTTGGCTACCTTTTGGGAGGGGCAATCATTATTGAACAGGTTTTCGCCCTTCCGGGGCTGGGACGTTTGCTCATGAGCGCTATTTTGTCCCGGGATTTACCGGTTATTCAGGCTGGGGTAATTCTTGCAGCCCTTGCGTTTACCCTGGTTGGTTTCGCAACCGATATAATTACCCATGCTTCAACCAGTCAGGGTATGACGAGGGGAAAACCCAATGGCTAGACCCGATCCTGCCCTCTGGTGCAGCAATGTTCATGTACGGTTTCCCGATGGCTCTCATCCGGTTCGGGGAGTCAGCCTGCGGGTGTATCCCGGACAGGTATTCGCACTCATAGGAGAGAGCGGGGCGGGTAAAACCCTCCTGTGCCGAGCCCTTTACGGTTTGCAGCGATTCATTCCTGGAATGGAGGTTATGGGTACAATTGGAGGAGCTGCTGAGAAAGCAATGATTTTCCAGGATCCAGGACAGTTTCTTAATCCTGGTCTTTCAATTGAAGGACATTTTAAAGAATTCCTAAAACTTTCTCCTAGACCTAGTCTTACCATGGAACAGCTATTGCGTTATGTTGGCTTGCCGGAAAACCGGGAATTTTCCCGGAAAAAACCCCGGCTGCTCAGCGGGGGACAACAGCAGCGGGTTATGATTGCCCTTTCCCTTGCACTGGAGCCCAAGGTGCTTTTTGCTGATGAGGCAGTTACCGCCTTGGATGGGCTGACCAGGAAAACCGTTATTGAATTATTGCGTCAGCTATGCCAGGACTTCGGGCTGGGGATTATTTTTGTAACCCACGACCTCCATGTGGCCGACAGTCTGGCAGACTGGGTTGGAGTCATGTATGCCGGCAGGATTGTAGAATTACAATCGGCAGAAAACCTGTTTACCCAACCGCTTCATCCCTATACCAAGGGATTGTTTCGCTCCCATCCGGGTCCAGAACACCGGAACAGCCCGCTGATTGAACTGCCTGGAAGAATGCCTCCTCCGGATCATGAGGATGGGGGCTGTCCTTTTTTCGACCGGTGCCCCGAAAGAATGGCGGTCTGTAAGCAGCACCTTCCTGAAATGAAGGAATTGTCCCGGGGAGTCTCGGTGTCATGCCATCGGGTTTTTCAGGACAGGGGGTATTAAGTGCTTTCTGAAGTTCACACCCCATCACCATTACTGCAAATACAAGGTCTGAGTAAAGTATATGAAACTCCCCACGGGGGACTTCAGGCTCTTGATGGGGTAAGTATTGAGGTCCGCAAGGGCCAAACCTATGGGCTCATTGGTGAGTCTGGTTCCGGTAAAACGACCATGGCAAAGATCGTTTCGGGAATTCTTGCTCCTTCAGCCGGAGCGGTTAGGGTTATGGGAGAGGAAGTTCCCCACAGCCCCAGGCAGCTACGGAGAACCCGCTATTTTGAAAAAGTTCAACTGGTATTTCAGGACACCCTTGGAACCTTGAATCCCTATAGGACAATTTACCAAAGTCTCCAGGAGCCTCTGATTAATCTGGGATCGAAGGACCATAAATCCAGAATTCATCGGGTAATTGACCAGGTATCCTTTCCCCGGGGCAAGCTTGTTTCCCGACCAGGTGAGCTGTCAGGAGGTCTACGGCAGCGTGTGGCAATTGCTCGTGCTCTTATTGTGCAGCCCTGTCTTTTGATTTTGGATGAGCCGGTTGCCAGTCTGGATGTTTCGGTCCAGGCAAAAATCCTGAATTTGCTTCAGGAATTAAAAAAAGACCTTGAATTGACCTATTTTCTCATATCTCATGACATAGATGTGGTTCAATACCTTTCCGATTTTGTGGGAATACTGTATAAAGGCAGGGTCGTTGAGCAGGGGAGTGTACAAAGAATTTTTAGTTCGGCCCAGGATCCCTATAGCAGACTTCTGTTGGAAGTTCACTCCCGACGATACGCCTGGGCCCAGGAGGTTTGAATGAAACGCTTTACTCTCATTCTCGGAATGATGATTCTCTTTTCCTTCGGGGTATGGGCAGGGGGAGCAAGAACTCCCCAGGCAAACAGGGCTACCCTGGCGCTTTCAGGGAATCCCAGTACCCTGGATCCTCATAGTACCACCGCGACCCTGACTTTCCAGGCAACGAAAAGCCTGTACGATACCCTCCTGGAGCCCGATGAGGAGGGTAGGTTGGTTCCTGGTCTGGCTCATTCATGGGAGGTTTCCCCCGACAATATGACCATAACCTTCCATCTCAGGCAGGGTGTACGGTTCCACGATGGTTCGGAATTTTCAAGCAGGGATGTAAAGGTCAGTCTTGAGCGCCTGCTCGATCCGGATTTTGGTTCTCCTAACTTCGGGGATTTTGATGCAATCCAGAGGGTGGAAACCCTGGACAGCAAAACCGTGCGAATCCACCTAAAAGAACCATCTGCTCCAATACTCTATGCCTTGGCAAGCGGGTGGGCTGCTATTCTTCCTGCAGATAAAATTGCCTCTGGGCATAACTTTGCGGTTCAACCCATAGGTACAGGACCCTTTTCTCTGGTGCAATGGAGACAGGATGAAAGCATTCATTTGAAAAAGAACCCCCATTATTGGATGGAGGGCTTTCCTCTTTT
>SKVS01000085.1 GCA_007129335.1 Spirochaetaceae bacterium | reverse complement strand
GTACACGAAGGTTACTGACCAGAACTCTACCCTGATACCACCAGGCAATGAAGCCGGCGGCTCCGAAGGCTATAAAGAAAAAAATCCATATGATTATTGCACCGAAACCGAAAACATCATTCGGGATTTTGCGAAAGGGATTTTTGAACCGTACAGGAAGGGATGTTTCGGAAGGACTTTCTTTCCTGGTACGGCGATACATGGTGCGTTTTCGGTTTTTGAGAATACGCAAACCATGGGCAAGGGGGAAAACGAGGGTTCCTCCGAGGGCCCAGATCATCCAACCCCACCAGAAGTGGGGCTGGAAGAGAAAATGCAAGCTCACCATTTACGAGAAGCCGTATACCCCGGAGTATTTACCCTTTAGGTAAGCAACAAAGGGCTTGGCATCCAAGCCGCCACCGGTAATATCCTGAAGCAGTTCACCAGCATTTTTCACCGATCCATGGTGATGAATATTGGTTCTGAGCCAACCAAGGATTGGACCAAAGTTTCCAGCTTCTACTAATGCATCGATAGAACCCAAGTCCTTTTCCATAACCTGGTAGAACTGAGCACCGATAATATTGCCTAAAGAATAGGTCGGGAAATAACCGAATAGTCCAAAACTCCAATGCACATCCTGCAGAACCCCGAGAGAATCGGTTTCCGGCACAATGCCCAACAGATCCCTGCTTTCCTGCCGCCACAACTCGGGCAGATCCTTCACCTGGATTTCACCAGTAATGAGTTTGGTCTCCAGGAAAAACCGCAGCATAATATGAAGACTGTAGGTAACCTCGTCGGCCTCAACACGGATGTAGCTCGGCTCAACCTTGTTAATGCCCCGGAAGAATGCCTTGGTATCCACATCGTCAAGAAGACCGGGAAATTCCTGCTTCAAAACAGGGAGGAAATGATTCCAGAAAGGCAGGGAACGTCCGATCATATTCTCCCAGGTCCGGGACTGGCTTTCATGAATACCTAAACTGGTACCCGTGGCAAGACCGGTGTCTTTAATATCAGGACTGAAACCCAACTCGTACAGCCCATGGCCGGCTTCGTGAATAATGGAAAATATGCCCGTTTTGAAATAATTTTCCGCGTAGCGGGTAGTAATTCGAACATCATCGCTTCCAAGACTTGTGGTAAAGGGATGGGCAGAAATATCCATTCGCCCCCGTTTCATGTCATAGCCCAGGGCATCGAGCACCTTGTATCCAAAGGATTCCTGACCTGAGATCGGGTAGGTACGTTCCAGAAAGTCATCTTTAACCTGAGGGCTGTCGGCAATACGCTTAACCAGGGGAACCAAATCGTCTCTCAGACCCTGAAATACCTGGGTAACTTCGCTGGTTTTCATACCCGGCTCGAATTCATCCAAAAGAGCGTCGTAGGGATGATCCTCGTACCCCACAGCCTGGACTTCCTGACGTTTCAGATCAACCAGTTTTTCCAGGTAGGGCTGAAACATAGGAAAATCATTTGCTTTACGGGCTTTAACCCAGGCATTCTGTGCCCGGGCACCTAATTCCGATAGTTCAGTAACCAGCTTCTCCGGCACTTTCACGGCTCGGGAATGGTGTCGGTATACCGACCTTATGAGAGCTTTTTCTGATATACTGATGTCCTGGGGCAGATGAGATGCGCCTTTTTCCAGCCGAATCTCCTGCACAAGGGTATCATCGGCTCCGAGATCCGATAGCGCTTGGGCAAGCTCGGAACTGGTCATTCGCTGATGGCCGAGCTTGCTTAATAAGGACGCCTGCTGGGATTTTCCCTCCACTGCCCCTTCGGGCATGTAGGTTTCCTGATCCCAGCTGACAGTTGCTCCAATATGACCTAGGAGGGTCACTTCTTTATCAATTTTTTTAACTGTTTCCAGAGATCTTTGCTGTTTGTCGGTCATGAAAAACATCCTTTTTCCAGTTTTTGTGTCGAGATATTTCCTATCATAACCGAAAAACAGCCATTTGTTTAGAAAAATGGTAAAGTCTTTGGCACAACTGCTCTATAATCTCCCACTTTACCTCGGGTTTCCCGGTTACAATTCGGCTTTGGTTAGAATTTTCTGCTGAATATAGGCTTTAAATTCTTCTACAGGCATGTCGTTAATCCGGTCGTTTTTCCGGGTACGTATGGCAACGGTCCGGTTTACCAGCTCGTTCTCCCCAACAACCAGCATATAAGGAACCTTCTGTGCCTGATGGATGCGGATTTTATTGTTCATCCGTTCATCTCCCAGATCAGCCTCTACCCTCCATCCCAGATCAGCTAGTTCTTTGGCCAGAGCTTGGGCACCTTCGTTGAAGGTTGGGGCAACGGGAATTACCACGGCCTGTACAGGAGACAACCAAACCGGAAGAGCCCCGCCATAGTTCTCCAAGAGAATTCCAATAAACCTTTCCAATGAGCCAAGAACAGCCCGGTGAAGCATGACCGGGGTATGGCGGTTTCCATCTTCTCCAATGTAACCCGCATCAAGGCGCTGTTTCGAAGGCAACTGATAATCCACCTGGATGGTTCCACATTGCCAATGACGACCGAGGGCATCGACCAGGGTAAATTCCAGTTTTGGACCGTAAAACGCCCCCTCACCCGGCGCAAGCTCATAGGCCAGGCCCGCATTATCACAGGCAGTGGCAAGAGCAGCCTCAGCCCTGTCCCAGGTTGCATCATCCCCGACTCTTACATCTGGACGGGTAGAAAACTTGACAATAATACTTTCTTCACCGAATCCCAAATCGGCATACATACCCTTGAGCAACTGAACAAAGAGTCCAACCTCATCAGAAATTTGTTCTTCTGTACAAAAAATATGCGCATCGTCCTGAACAAAACCCCGCACCCGCAAAATACCGTGCAAAGCCCCGGAGCTTTCGTTCCGTACGCAGGAACCAAACTCGGCCATACGAAGGGGCAGGTCGCGGTAGGATTTTAAGCCCTGCTTAAAGATTTCAATATGCCCCGGACAGTTCATGGGCTTAAGGGCAAAGTGGCGTTTTTCACTTTCGGTGACGAACATGTGCTCCTTATACTTTTCCCAGTGACCCGATCGCTCCCAGAGCGTCTTAGGCATGACAGAGGGGGTATTTACTTCCTGGTATCCCTGCCTGGAAATACTTTCCCTGACGAAATTCTGCAAGGTTCGATAAATGGTCCAGCCCTTGTGGTGCCAGAAGATTTGCCCGGGGTTGTCGTCTTCGAAATGGAATAAATCCAGCTCCCGTCCCAGGCGTCGGTGGTCCCGCTTTTCCAGTTCTTTTAGATGCTCCAGGTACTCCCGTAATTGTTTGGGATCTTCCCAGGCGGTTCCGTAGATTCGGGTGAGCATGGGATTATCCGAATTTCCCCTCCAGTACGCTCCGGCAATCCGAAGGAGCTTGAAAGCCTTCCAGTTCAGATCCCGGGTATTTTCCACGTGGGGACCACGGCACAGGTCGGTAAAGGTATCTACGGTATACAGGGAAACTTCTTCGTGTTCGGGAATGGCATCTACCAGTTCAAGCTTGTAAGGCTGGTCGTGGAACCGTTTTTTCGCATCGTTACGGCTTATGACTTCCCTGGTCATGTCGTGTTTGCCCTGGATGATTTGGCGCATGTGTTCCTCGATGGTTTCAAAATCATCTTCGCTTAATTTCCGGGGCAGATCAAAATCGTAGTAAAACCCGTTATCAATGGGCGGTCCGATGGCGATTTTCGCATCGGGAAACATTCGCAGCACAGCCTCAGCCATAACGTGGGCAGTGGTGTGGCGGATCTTGTAAAGCTTATCAGCTTTCGGATCCTGAACAGGTGATTGAACAGTGCTCATACTTTCCTCCGTGCACCATGGGGAAGAACCGTTCGGCCTCTGCAACTTTGTCGCAAAACAGGCTAACCGGTGTGCCCCAGCAAAAAATCCCCCGGCATCTTCGTCCTGCGAGCCGGGTCCCCGATAGGCCCACCAAGGGGCTTCAGGAATTCTGCTGCATAAGGACGAAAAGACCGGGGGATTCTTTTCCCATCTTGAAAAGGATCGGCCGAAACCGAACCGCAAGCCGGGACACCTCCGCTTTCCGCGGTACCACCTTATTTCCGGTACATAGAGGCCCCTGATTTCCCGGATAAACCTGAAAGAAAAAAAGAAATCCTGCATTCGCACCGGCACTCAATCTCCGACATGACACGGGGTAAAGCATGACTCGGTAGAATCCTGCTTAAACACCGATCCGGAGTACGCCTGGATTACGGGAGGACCGGGTTTCCATACTCGTCTTTTCGATAATCCGAAATAGGGTACCGAACATGACTTTGGGGAAACCTGCTCAGGAGGGGTTTTCGCCGATCTTTTCCTGAAGACCTTCCAGCCAGGGGTCTTCTCTCTGATAAGACAGGGTTCGGGTACTCGTCTCCGTCATTGCATTTCATGGTGATTATGAACCCTCGGGGGATTCCTGGTCAAGAGACAGAACAGAACAAATACACGGGACAGGTACAAACAAACCCGCTCCGGCAAACCCGATACCAAAGACTAACGCTGGCTCATAAGAACCACCGCACTGCGGTGTTCCACCAGGTAGTACTTAACCCCGGTCAACTGTTCCTCTTTTCCAGGCTCGAGAAAGTCATGAGGACTTGCCTGGGCTGTATCGATGATCCTGGCCCAGTGCTGCCCCTTCGGGGGATCGCATAGGGTAAAGTACTGATCGTATAAGCCGGGGTTCGTCATGATATAGAAATCCCAATCGTCCTGGTCTGCATGGATTTCTTTCATGCTCCCGTCAATGCGGCATGCCAGAAGGTTGTCCCGTTTTTCCCAATTCACCTCACCACCGTGCTCATTATACCAGGTAAGGTCTAGCACCTGATTATTACTCAGGTCCCGGCCTGCATAAAATTCCTGACGCTTCAAAGCCGGATGATTCTTCCGTAACTCGATGAGAAGCTTAACAAAGCGGAATATATCCTCATGCTTCTTTCCATAGTCATAGTCCAGCCAGGCAAGTTCATTGTCGTGGCAATAGGCGTTGTTGTTTCCCTTTTGGGTGCGCCGAAATTCATCCCCCCCGAGAAGCATCGGGGTCCCTGTAGACAGGAGCAGACTGACCATGAGATTTTTTACCTGACGATTCCGAATAGTATTAATGGTAGGATCGGCTGTCTCCCCTTCGAAACCGTAGTTATAGCTGATGTTGTGATTATGCCCGTCCCGATTCTCTTCTCCATTGGCAAAGTTATGCTTTTCGTTATAGGTAACTAAATCGTGCAGGGTAAAGCCATCGTGGGCAGTAATGTAATTAATACTGTGGTAGGGCTTGCGGCCATCCCATTTATACAGGTCGGAACTGCCGGTTATTCGGGTAGCGAACTTGCTGACCATTCCCCCATCATTCCGCCAATACCCCCGAACCGTATCCCTGAATCGGTCGTTCCACTCGCACCAACGCCCTCCGGGAAATGACCCTACCTGATAAGCCCCGCCGGCGTCCCAGGCCTCAGCAATAATTTTCGTGTCCCGTAAAACCGGATCTTCGGCAATACGCTCTATTACCGGTGGATTTTCCATGAGGTTTCCGTACTTGTCCCGTCCAAGAATGGAACCCAAATCGAACCGAAACCCGTCTATGTGCATTTCCTGAACCCAATAACGCAGGGTATTAATAATAATTCCCCGGACAACCGGATGATTGCAATTCAGGGTATTTCCGCATCCCGAGAAGTTCATGTAGTACCTGCGGTTGTTTGGAGACAGCAGGTAGTAAATTGAATTGTCAATGCCCCGAAAACTCATGGTATGACCCATTTGGTCCCCTTCGCCGGTGTGGTTGAACACTATGTCCAGAATGATTTCTATACCCGCCTTGTGAAGTTCCCGAACCATTTCCTTAAATTCATTAACCTGTTGACCTCCGCTTCCATCGGCTG
>SKVS01000002.1 GCA_007129335.1 Spirochaetaceae bacterium | reverse complement strand
TGCCTGGGTGTACAATTCCATCCAGAATTAATGATTCACCGAAAAACTATGCGAAGGTTGTTTCGAGTGTTCATTGAAAGAGCATCTGGTAAGAAACCCTGCTGAAAAGGGTTGGAGAGTGTACCGGAGCTTGTAAACCCGGCTCCCCAGAGCAAACGTAGGGCGAATATTGAAAGTGAAAATAAGTAAGCCCAGGAGAACTAGAAAGTAGTAAACTCTGTAACCTCAGTACAGATATGATCAACGAGAATATCCCGAATGTCCTCAATATCCTGGAGGTGAAAACCCGTACCCCCCTGCTGGGTTCTCTTGAGCAGGTCGTGGAATAGACCGTGCATTTTTTCATGCTCCATTTGGTGCTGTGTTCTTTGCTCTGTCCGTTGGGGGGGATAGAGCTGGAGTTCGAAATTCTCGTGGATATCCAGATAGGAAATGAACTCTTCAAGAATTGCAAGCTGGGTCTCTGGTGATTTCCCCAGCTCGAATGCCCGGTGAAGATCCTCCACCATGTCAATCAGCTTACGGTGTTGGGTGTCGAGGACCGGATTGCCCGTAGCATAGGATTCCTGCCAAGGTGCAAACATTACCGCCTCCTTTTCATTAATTCTACTACAGATTTCACCGATAAGCGATAGTGTAATAACAGGACAAACCCATATGGCAATCAAACCTGGCAACATAGCACAATAAGGTTGGATAAACCCCTACAACTGAGCATTAAATGGGTTATTTTCCCGGCCCACTTTGCCATATGCGTTTGTCCTGAGTGAAATAGTACTGCGGAGGTTGTATGACACGGAAATCCCGATTGAATTTTATGAAAGCAGGACTCTTCCTGTTCATTCTTATCATAAGCCTTCGTGGAATTGGAGCCGAAGAGGTATTTCATCCTGTAGAACGCTGGGGTGCCCACCCTCCGGTAACCTGGCAGCTGTTGTCCGCCGAACCCCAGCTTACCAGTTTTTCCGACATGGAAGGCAGGGCAATTTTTCAAGTTTTTACCTTTCCCCAGGGACTGTATACAGATGTCCAGTCTTTGAATCGTGCTATAGTGTCCAGTTTGAATGCCCAAGCCGAACAAGCTGCATTTACCTACACCCTGCCTGACACCCTCGGAGCATTGTACCGGGGAGAGCCGCTGGTTCAAACCAATGGATTGGATCTCAGTGGAAACCCCCCTGGAGGGCAGGCTGAAGGATTATTTGCGGACATGCAATGGTCTTCGGGCACCCTGGATCTGAGGGGGTATGGGATTTTTCTTTCCGGAGGTTCCGATGCTTTGTCCTATGGGGTACTTGCCTTTAGCCTCGAAGAATTGTTCGAGGTTTATCATGATTTCCTCTTAAGTGTTTTAGATAGTTTTCACCCCTGGCTAACCGAGGAATCCCAATACCTTCGGGCACCCGGTCCGGTGAGCCAATTTTTTGAGGATCCGGTCCCCCTGGCAATGGTGAATGGGAATTTAGCCCAGGGCATTCAGCAGACCCGGGGAAACGGATCGGTGTACCAGCACACCCTGGCACTCCGGGGCGATGCAACCCAGGTTGTCATTGATCGAGAAGCCCGCATCCTCAGCCAGTTTCAACAGGCCCCGGCAGATCTGCAAATGGATGCCTGGAGAAGATTCTATCAGATCATTTACCGGGACAGTTTTGCCGACATGGCAGGTACCGCGGTCCGGTGGTTCGGAGATTTGTCCAAAAACAGTTATGATCCCTTAACCTGGCCTGGACCCTTGCTTTCCCGTTTGCAGGGTTTTGAATATCGAAGAACTGGCACCCTCGCTGATCTGGAAGCACCCCAGATTGCTGTTTTGGAGAATGCCGGGGATTGCGATACCCTGGTTCTGACCTACCTTGCACTCCTGGAGCATGCGGGCATTGACGGAATAATAATGGTGAGTACCAAGCACGCCCACAGTCTTGCGGGGGTGGGAAGCGGAGTTGCGGGGTCTGGTCCCGGAGCAAACGCCCGCTTTCCTTTCCTGGGGGAGAGTTGGCTAGTTGCAGAACTCACCCATCCGGTAGACCTGGGTCTTATTGCTGCTTCAATGGCTGATCCTGCTGACTGGTTTGGATTTCATCTGGGCTTTCGTCCCTAGTCATGGTTGCCTCTTCCTGGTTTTCAGACTCTGGTGCGCCGAGGGCTGATTTTCGCAGGATATAAAGTTTGTACAGGTAGGTTCCAGCTGTACGGACAACCGCAAAGGTTGGTACTGCCAGGAGCAGACCCAGGAATCCAGCGAGGCTTCCAGCGGTTAATAAGAGGAAAATGATGACCAGGGGGTGGATTTTCAGCTTTTTTCCCATAACAAGGGGTGAAACAAGCTGGCTTTCCACCTGCTGAATAATAACTATCATTATCAATACCTGAACCATTTTTGAGGGACTGTCCATGAGGGCAACTACCATCCCGGGTACGGTTCCAATGATTGGACCGACATAGGGGATAAGATTGGTTACCAGGGCCACCACTGCCAGCAGCAGGGCATAGTTTACCCCGATTATTCCGTATCCAATGAGTACCATTATTCCAACAAAAGAGCTGACAATCATTTGTCCCTTGATGTACGCTCCTAAAGTTGTCCCCATGCCATTCATAATGTCCAAGGCTTCATCCTGGTAATCTTTGGGGAAATAAGAGGCGGTAAGACGGGGTAATTTGGAACCGTCTTTCAACATAAAAAACAGGACAAAAGGTACGGTTGTCAGAACAATGACCAGATTTGCAAAAAAATTGACCATGCCCGAGAAGTTTGCACTGATTCCCTGGGAAATTACCTTGACCAGCTCGCTCGCCCTGGCGGGAATATCTTCGTACCATTGGCTGAATTCGGGAACCCACTGTTGAATGAGGGTATTCTCTCCCAGAGCATTGAGATAGTTTTGAGCTGCCCGCATGAGAACAGGGGTATTGTCCACGAGGGACTGGATCTGAGAGCCCAGTACCGGAGCAGATAAGAGAATGAGGAATAGAATTATTCCTCCAAGGATTACATACACTACCAGAATGGCCCCTGTGCGGGGAAACCGACCCCGGTCGAGGAGATTAACCAGAGGGACGAATAAATAGTAAAGGATACCCGCAATAAATACCGGGAGAAACAGGGTGCTTATGAGTACCCCTATGGGCCTGAAGAGAAAACTGACCTGGGTACCTACAAGGACAATCAATAAAAACAGCAAACTGTAAACCATAAATCGAAACAGTCTGCTTTGGGTAAGAGGTTGGTATTTTTGTTTGTTCATGGTCTAAGAGTAATTTGCTTAACCGGCAAAAACAAGGGTTTCTATACTCCGGGGAGGAAGAAACCCTTGGTCCCCAGAACCTTGGCCGTTCCATCCCAGGGTATACGGCAGTTCGGCCTCGGTGCGATTATACATGACAAACACCACTGTACCATCGGGATTTCGAAATGCTGTACCTTCCACAACCTTCAAGTGGTTTCCGCTGACAGCTGCGGGAATCATGGTGCTCGTTATGGTTGTTGCAAGTCTCCGGGCTCCAGGTTGAATGTACCGGCTAAAATGACCAATGTAGTAGTAAGTTGACTGATGGTGAAAGGTTTTTCCCTGGGTATCTACCAGCACAGGGGCGTCGCAGTAGTTGTGTACATGGTTCGGACCGCCTTGCATATCCAGGGCAATATTCCAGTCTATCCAGGCATTGCACCCATGATTCAGGTCATTGAAAATGTTGTGAGCATACCTTTCTCCGGTGAACCAGGCTCCTGGTCGCGGACCCCCTTCAATGCAGCCTTCGGTAAAGACCAGAAGTTTGTGGGGAAAGCGTTTTGCTACTTCCTGAACATGATTAAACTGATCTCCTGAATACCAGTGGAAGGCTGCTCCGCTAATCGCCTTTTCAGCTCCCGGGTAGGCCATGGAATCGGTGAAGCGATTGAGAAGTTCGTCCCGGTTATGGTCCCACACGAATATTCCTGTATTTCCGTATCCGGCCTTTTCCAATTCGGGTTTCAGATGATCTACAGCAAATTCAGCTTCCTCCTGGGCAGTCCACCTGCAGGAATCCCAGCGCTGGGTTGCTGCCGGTTCGTTTTGGATGCTCAAGGACCATACAGGTATTCCCCGTTTTTCCAGTTCCTGAATGAACCGCACAATGTATCGGGCCCAAAGGGGATAGTACTGCTTCAGCAACTTGCCCCCATTGTTCATTTCCCCGTTGTCCTTCATCCATCCCGGGGGACTCCAGGGTGAAACCATGAGCTTCATATCCGGCCCTGCGTGTTCCAGGGCCTCTTTGAGCAGGGGTGTTTGATACTTGTCGACCCGGTCCATGGAAAAACTCTCCAGGGTCTCGTCTTTGCTTTCTATACATGCCCAGTTTCCCAGGGAAAAGTCGCAACTGTTCAGGTGGGTCCGGGCAAATCGGTAGCCATTTCCCTCCTGTGAATCGAAGTAGGATTGAACCACTTTTTGCCGATCCTTTGCATCCAGAGAAGAAAGAACAAATGCTGAGGCCTCGGTAAGTGCTCCGCCGAAACCTTGAAACTCCTGAAATTCCTTTGAGGTATCAATATTTACCGTGCAGCCGAAATAGCTTGGGACCGGTAGTTTTCGGGTTTCTGGTGACACTTCTGTAAGACGGCACGCAGAATCTTTTGCGGTTTCAATGATTTTTCTAAGTTCCATGGTTGTCTCCTGAGGGTTGGTTCGATGACTCGGTAAACTAAGGGTATCAGGTCCTTTTCAGGTACACAATCCCCAAGGGCTGGTATTTTGGTTGGGGGGCTGCTTCTTTGGGCAGTGGGCCAGGCTGGGGTGCCTGATAGAGAGCCACTGCATTTACCTCGAGCTCTAAGGGGAGGGGTAGGGAAAGGTGTGTGCCAGGGAGGTTGTTTGGAGCAAACCTGGCAATAGTAAGGTGGGGGAGGAAGTGTTCATTTGTGGAATCTGTTCCTCCTGTATGGGTGCTGTACTGTTTCTTCAGGAATTGGATTGTTTCATTTTGATTCCTGTTCGTACAGGTCAGGGCAAGTACCCGGGGTTTTCTTGCCGAGGGCAGGAGAACATACGAATCGAAGGTAAGAGTCAGACATTTGCAACTCTGCAATGCCAGAAGGGCCTGTCCTGCCCGGGAAAGGAGTTCGCCATGGATATTGCCGAAAAAGCGCAGGGTTATGTGGAGGTCAGAGGGGGGAAGCCAACGAAGCTTGGGATAGCGGGCTCTAACCGGTTCGAGGCTTTGGTACAAATTCACTAGCCCATCCGAAGGGCTGGCCCTGAAGGAAGCAGGGGTGCCAGTACTTGGCATATCCTGACTGGCAATGCTGTTCAGCTCCGGGAGGTGGGTCTTATGAAAAAAGAACCTCCCGGGGCTTGGGGCCAGGGAGGTTAATCCGGTAAAACAGCGCACAGGTTCTCGATCAGAGGCTGGTTTGCTCTTCATTTTCTTCATCTACGGTGAAATTGAATTTTGCACCGGTTAGGCCCGACATAATATTAGTAATTTCTTCCAGGGGCTCGCTTTCTCTGTTTAGAATCCTGTATACCCCGTTGGAAATTGGCAGTTTCAGGGAATAGCGTGCAGCGTAATCCAGTACATTTCCCACAGCAACCGCTCCTTCGGGGAGGTACCCGATTGTTCCAAGGTTATCCAGTACATCTTGTATTGATTTGTAGGGTTTTATTATTCCTTTCAGAACAATTTCCCTGCCGAATCGCCGGTTTCTTCCGTGTATGGATCGGCAGGTAACATCCAGGTCGCCTACCCCCGCAATAGATGTGAAGGTTTCCGGATGGGTACTGCCCATAGCCCGGGCCAGGGTACGGATTTCGTTCAATCCAGCTGCCAGAAGGAGGCTCTCGGTATTGTCCCCCACATTGCCAGCAAAGTCCTTCATGGCATCCATAATACCGAAGGCAATGGCAATGACGTT
>SKVS01000381.1 GCA_007129335.1 Spirochaetaceae bacterium | reverse complement strand
TGCCAATAATGCCCAGGACTCCGGCAAAAGCGGCAACTCCAATAAGGGGCATTGTCCGGAACACACCTCGAACCTCGGCCAGGTTTTTTGTACCGTACACATCGATAATTGTGCCTGCGGTTATGAACAACAGACCCTTAAACAAAGCGTGGTTAATGATGTGGTACATTCCTCCCCAAAAAGCGTAGGAGGTGCCTGCGTTAAGACCAAGAACAATGAGCCCCATTTGGGATACCGTGGAGTAAGCCAGCAAAAGCTTCATGTCTTTTTGGGCAAGGGCCAGCAGGAAACCCACAATTGCGGTAATGAATCCTAACACAGCAAAAAAGCCCTGGACCTGAATGACCGGTTCAAAAACCCACTGAAGCCGAATGAGCAGGTACACCCCAATTTTTACCTGGAGGCCCGACAAGACTGCCGAAACAACTCCCGGAGCGCTGGGGGCTCCGTGGGCCCGGGGCAGCCAGCTGAACAAGGGAAAGAGAGCTGACTTCAGGGCAATTACGGTCATAATCATGCTGAAAGGCAGTATGACCGATCGGGCATCCTGAATAAGGGCTAATTTTTCCCGCATGCCAGAAAAATCCAGAACTCCAGTAATTCTGTACATGTACCCCAGCCCTAAAATCATGAAGGCCATGGCGAGGAAGTTGATCATGAGGTACATCATGCCGTCGTAAACCGATTGTTTTTCTTTTTTGAACATAATGAGAATGGAGACCGCAAGCATTCCCACTTCCATGACTACATAGATATTGAACAGATCCCAGGAAAGGAACATGGCCTGTACCGCAGTCTGAAGCGACATGAACAGATATTGAAAGGTTTTATCCATGTATGATGCCCGGGTGCTGTACATGAAAAAAACGAAGAACAGTACATTGGTCAGGAGTACGAGGGGAGCGCTCAGTTGATCTGCTTTGAGCATAATGGAAACGGAGCTCTGCCATCCGGCAACCTGCTCAACAACCTGGCCGAGAACCCTGACCTGGTAGAAAATGGATGCAGACAGGCCGATCATTATTACGCCAAATACCATGACTATTCTCTGATACATCCTCTGGGGGGCAAAGTACCCCAACGCGCCTACCACTACAGGGAGGAGTACCAGAATGTACAGGCTCGGTACCGATAAATTCATGGACCTTTCCTAGTCTTCCATGCGGTGGACTATTTTTTCCCAGTCCGAGGAACCGTATCTGTGGGCCATGCGGATGAACAAGGCAAGGCACATTGCGGTAACCGAAACACCAATAACTATTGCGGTAATCATAAGCGCTTGGGGCACCGGATCTGCCATCATGGCCGGGTCGCTGCCGGTCAGGGGAGGAACGCTTTCAGGTTGTAAATTGGTCGTAATGAGGAAAAGAATGGCTGCTCCGTCCATGATATTTATTGAGATAATTGTTTTTATGACATTCCTCTGGGTCAGAACCCCGAACAGGCCAATGAAAAAGAGCCCCAGGCTCAGGTAGCTGCTGTTAAACCATTCCATAAGTATACTCTCCTTACAGCCTTATTCTTCCCGGAAGAAGCCAAAACGAAAAACAATAATGGTCAATCCCAGACTTACCTTGAACCCAATGAGGAAGTTCATGAGAATGAGGTAGGCAGTGTTGAACTGGGGGTAGAGAAAATGAACCCCGGGAAAAATGAAGAAAATAGGCACCAGCAAGAGCATGACCAGGAATGCTTTCTCCACATAGTGGAGAAAATCCATGCTGAAATCCTCCACAGGAAGTACCAGGTACCGGGCAATAAAGAGTGCCGCAATGACCGATCCTCCCTGGAATCCTCCGCCTGGGTAATTATGACCATTCACAATAATATAAAGCCCGAATAATACAATAAAGGGGTACAGTAAGCCGGTCATTTTGGAAATAATTACGGAGGTTTCATTCATAGGACTCACCTTCCTGGGGCTCTTTCTTTTTTGCGGGCGCCCGATGCCCGGCGTAGAGGAAATGAAGCATTCCCATAACCGAGGTTAACAGAATCATTGCTTCGAACACCGTGTCGTACATGCGGTAATTTAACAGGATTGCTGCAACAATGTTTTCAGCTCCTGTGTTGTCGTTTTGACTATTGGTGAAGTAATTGTACAGGGTTGGTTCGGTGGTTTCCGAATGGTTAATAGTAAGAAAAACCACCCCGGCAAACATGCCCAGACAGAGCAGTCCAATGAGTACTGTTTTCATAATTCCTCTTCACTCCGGTAACGGATAACCTTCAGTTCCCGATCCCTGTTCCTCATGGAAAAGAGAATTTCCAATTCATCCACCAGGTAGTTATCGTAATGGCCGTATAAACGGATGCCTTCGGGATGCTCCTCTATTACTATGTCATAATGGTTATTGCTTACCGCTTGTTTTACCGTTTCCCGGGTATAGACGGTCTGGGGTTCCCGCTCCCTTTCGATGCAGAAGTCCCGAATGTCGTGGATTACCCCATTTCGCTCCACTTTCAGGATTTCTTTATCGGTTATGTTTCCCTTATGCTCACCCACAACTCCTATGGTGTAGACCCGGTACCGTTTCAGGGCACTCAAGTAAAGCAGGGCCACCAGTCCGCTCCCAATTATGGCTTCGGCTATGGCCACATCCGGTGCCCGGTAGAGGACATAAACCAGGGATGCCGCAAGGGAGAAGACTCCCATATAAATAATTGCCATTCGCAGGATTTGGGTCCGTATGGTCAGAATAGCCATAAAAGCCATGACCAGAAGCAGAACAGCTTCGGCTATAAGGGTATTCACGGTCTTTCTCCCTTTTCAGGGTTCCGCACATATCCCAGGGAATCCAGGTTTTCATTCTTCCGCTGTACAAAGGGATTGGTATAGTTAATAACCTGGTACCCGCTTTTGAATGCTGACCGGGCAACCGCATGAGTGCCGACCGGGGCGGTAATCATTTCAAAGAGCAGTATGAAAGCCAGTTTTGCGGTAAAGAAAGACCATCCGGAAATAAGCATGGCTCCGAAGATGATGGTAATTAATCCCATAGAGTCAACTTTGGAGGTAATGAGAATCCGTGTATAAAAATCCCCGAGTTTTATGAGGCTAAAGGTGCCAATTGTCACAAATACCATTCCAATGCCAATGAGTATTTGTCCAATGAGTACATTCATGGTCGTGACTCCTAGAGGTTTCCCCGGCGTTCAATGAATCTGGCGGTTAGAACACCGCCAAGATATCCAAGCATGGCATAAATAATGGCTATATCCAGCAAATATCCCGCATCGAGCATGAGAGCGAATATAACTACTGCCATTACAATTTTCGATGACACCACATTCAGCCCCAGGAGTCTGTCCCAGATAGTCGGACCGGCAATTACCCGGAAAAGAGAGCCTACAATTGCAGCAGTAAGCCCGATGATGATGTAGGTATAGTAATTCATGGAGAACCCTTTCCGGGCATGAGTATGCGTTCAAAGCTGCCCTTAATGGTTTCTCCGGCTTCCACCGGATCGCTGGTCTCACAGTTCAGCCAAATAATGGTCATATCCTTGTCTTCCTGGTTCAGGGTTACTGTGCCGGGGGTCAGGGTAATGGCCGTTGCTAAGAGGGAGCGCAAATAATCATCGGGAAGGTCGGTTTTAATATCTACAACCCCAACATTGACCCTGCGGGTAAATACCCGGTAGATAGCATCGAAACCTGAAAGGTATATCTGAATAAACAGAAAAGGAATGTATTTCAACATAGCAAAAAGACTTACATGGTAGTTGTCCCGATAGTCCTGTTTCAGGACGAATATGTTGGTCAACAGCAGGCCAAGGATAGAAAACCCAATGCCGGTAACCACGGTCCAGAAATCAGCCTTTTCGCTGTATACTATCCATACCAGGGTTAGAACCACTACGGTAAGGATTTCGCCCATATAATTCACCGGCGTTTTTGTTTTCACATTGAGGCTCCAATGCTCAGAATATTCTTAGTTATTTAGTTAAATATCTTAGAGAAGTTGAGGCTGTGTCAAGGTTTTATAAGAGATTTATCAGATATGTGGAAAAAATACCGACAGAGTCCTCTATGTGTTACTATTTGTTCCCAAATTTCAGCAACCTCATTCCCAAAAACACCACGAGCAGGCTGACCCCCATATCGGCAATGACAGCTAACCACATAGATCCGTACCCCAGCAAGGTAATTGCTACAAAGGCAGCCTTCATGCCCAGGGCAAGGGTAATATTTCTGTACAGTACCTGCCGAGTATGCCGGGACAGACGAATGAGAAAAGGAATTTTGCCCGGGTCATCGTCCATAAGTACCACCGATGCGGATTCCACCGCCACACCGGTTCCCAGGGCACCCATGGCAATGCCCAGATCCGACTGAATCAGGGATGGCCCATCATTTATTCCATCCCCAACCATGCCCACCCGAAAGCCTCTGCTCTGCATGTCAGAAATACATTGAACCTTGTCTGCGGGCAAAAGTTCTCCGTAGGCCAGGGCTATTCCAGCGGTTCGGGCGATCTGATCTGCGGTATTTTGTATGTCCCCCGATAGAAGTACCGGTTCAATGCCCAGGCTTTTTAGGTCTTCAATGGCCCCAGAGCTTGAAGGTTTTATTACATCGGAGACTTCGAATAATGCCGCCAGTTGGTTATCCTTTGCAACATAGACCAGAGAGTTGGAATATTCCCTGGTTATGGTATGGATTATTCCCTGTTCCTCCAGGAAGAGCCGGCTTCCTATGAGCCACCGGGACTGCCCAAGAGATCCGGAAATGCCCCTGCCTGGAATGGTATGAATGAATGGTTCTTCTTCAGTTTTTGCTGGGATTTTAAGATCAGAGGCTTCGGTTTCCAACTTTGAGCTTGCGTAGTGGGCAACAGCACGGGAGAGGGGATGGGTCGACTGTTGGCCCAGAACGGATAACCCATGAAAAAGTTCCTGGGTATTCTCGGTAAAGGAATGAAATTCCGTTACCGATGGTCTGCCTGCTGTAAGTGTTCCGGTTTTATCCAGGGCAAGGTGGGAAATTCGCCCGGCATTTTCCAGATGAACGCCCCCCTTTATGAGAATTCCTGCCCTCGCTGCTGCAGTAAGACCGCTGACAACCGTAACGGGGGTCGAAATAACCAAAGCGCAGGGACAGGAAATAATAAGCATGACAAGGGCCCGATAAATCCAAAGGCTCCAGTCTGCACCCAGAAGAAGGGGAGGGCCAATGGCTGTAATTACCCCTGCCCCGACAACCAGAGGGGTATAGTAGGAAGCAAAAATATCCACAAACCGTTGGGTTGGGGCTTTATTTTCCTGAGCCTGTCTCATAATTCGTATGATGTTTGCCAGTTCTGTTTGGTCTGCACTGGTGCTTGTCTGTACAACCAGAACCCCGTCCTGATTTATTGTGCCAGCAAAAACAGGGTCGCCGATTTGCTTTGCCAGGGGAATGCTTTCTCCGGTCAAGGGGGATTGGTCAACCCAGGAAGAGCCTTCCTGAACAAAGCCATCAAGAGGAATCCGTTCACCCGGGAGGATGCGGATTATGGAACCTGACTGTACTAATTGAATACGGGTTTCGTACCAGCTCCCGTCGGGTTGGAGGACCTGCGCCTGTTCCGGGCTGAGGTCTAGAAGTTTTCTGATTGCATTTCCTGCCCTGGTAACAGAAAGGGATTCGATTTTTTCTGACAGGGAAAACAATACCATAACCATAGCGGCTTCTGGCCAGTACTGCAGGAGAAAGGCGCCGGTTACGGCAATACTCATAAGAGCGTTCATGGTGAGTTTGAGGCGAATGGCCGAGAGCCACCCTTGTTTAAAAGTACGAAAACCTGTTATTCCAATAGCCCCGAGAGCTAGAAGAGCAGAGAAATCTATCCACCCCATAAAACCAGGTCCCCGGTTCGAACCATTCAGGTGGTAGAGTACTTCAGCTCCAAGGGCCAGCAGCAAGGCAAGTCCGTAGGGTAGCCAAGGCCTGAGTACATGAGAAAACTGGCTCGAACTCCAGTTTCCCGGGAGGTCTTTATTCTTGGTTTCCAGCAAATCAGTCGAGCAGGACGAGCATCCGCAGGAATGAGCT
>SKVS01000005.1 GCA_007129335.1 Spirochaetaceae bacterium | reverse complement strand
GGGCTTGAGATGAGAAAAAATCACCCCAGGATCCAGAAATAAAAAAGGGGATCGAGGGGGATATTTTGAAGACTAAGATCCAATAAATCCATTATGGTAGTCCATAATTGGCACCAGTATCAACATCTAACTACCCAGGGTGTAAAGACCTTTTCCCTCAGATCTTTCGATGACGTCAGAATCTCCATTTCATGCTCAGGATCGTAAAGGAGAAGGGCAAAGTGCTCCTGAATTCCCTGAAGGCTCTTTCCTGGTATGCCGCTGTAGTTCCGGGTTGGACAGAAAGCCAGGCCGGAGTTTTGTTCTGCAGGGCTGGTTATGAATACCCCGGGAATCAAGGCGTCTGGGTACAGAAGGGATTCGGCTCTTCGGATTCTTAAGGTGCCCTGGTGGCACGGAACGTCCCAATGGGTTCCGGGTAAACAGTATCTTCGTTCTTGTTCCCCTGATGGTCTGGAGAAGAAACCCGATAGTTTTTTGCTGGATTCGCAGGTATTTTTTTCAGGATGGTGAATTGTTTTCCGGTAGTACTCCCTGTCGTTCAGGTATCGTTCGATGGTGTACTCCCTGTTTTTCTCCAGGGTCCAGATGTTCATGATCCAGGGAAGGTAGGACTGAATCATCAGGTTTTTCTCGATCCAGGGGTGTTGAATTCGGATGTCGACAATCATTGCCGGGTAAGAATCCAGAAATACATAGTCCGAAAGAATTCTTCCCTGGAGGGTAAATAAATCGCTGGAAAGTACCGCAATCTGCCTGAGTCCCCGGCTGTCGTCCGTTTCGAAAGAAAATGCACTCTCGATTGACCAGTGTAGCCTGCGGTTTTCTATTTCCATTGCAGGAACCCGAATTCCCGATCCAGTGGCAGCACCGAATGTTCCCACCAAACCTTGAAATTTACCGTCATGAAAAACCGCTTCAAGGGTTTCTCCAATGAGGTTGGCATTGCCCAACATGCTGGCAATTAACTCTCGGGAAACCCCCAGGGCGGGATTTTTCATAGGTATATCTTCCCAGCTTCCCTCAATACCAAGGATGCCGATTTTTTCCAGGGTTTTTTTCTGACCGAATCCAGTATTTTGCCATTGCAGATTCATAGCATGGTTTGTCCAGGGATGATTTCCCCAGCCGGGAGGGAAGAGCGAATCCTGAAGACCCGCAGGAACCCCGGGGCTTTGGGGAGCTTTTTGAATTGTCTCGATCAAGGGAACTAGGGTAAGAGGGTTTCTTTTCATGAAAGAAGGTTTCGGGAATTTTTCGTCGGGATCCGTATAGGCGTCGATCCTGTCGAATAATGAAATGATTCGGCTTATATCCTCAGGAGTTTGGCAGACCGTTATGAAAATCGGGGTTAGGGATTCGGGAGAACCGGTAAAGCCTGGAAGATGTTCCTGGACAGCAAGTTTCTTCAAATCCTTGAAGAAGGTTTTGGGATCTATTTCCGAAACTGTTTTTGGATTCAGGAAGGATGCGGGAACTGCATGAATGTCAGAATCGGGATTTGAAAATACTGCCCAAAGATTTCCCTCTTGCCGGATATATCCTTCCAGAAACCAGCTTTTTGTTCTATGGTTCTCAGCCCAGGGCCGCTGGTGATCGGGATTCCAGGGAAGGAGAATCGGGGGCTGGTTCGGTTGCCAGAGATTGGTTGTCCAGGGGTTTTTCTGAATCCAGCTGCGATGCTCCTGGAGGATGGAACTGGGGAGTTCTTTTTCCGGGGCATAAGAGAATCCTGTTGATGCCAGGGTCAGGATGTTCCGGGTTTCCAGTTCCCATAATTCATTCAGGATACCCTGATCAATGGTGGGGAAGGGGTACTCATCGGCCCTGGTTCTGGGCAGCCATGAGCTGGGAAATCCCAGGGTAAGGGGGCGGTTCGGCTGGTCTTTCGCCCGGGCAAGGAGTTCAATGAGGGGTTGCTCAGGCTTGGGTGTAGCTCCAATAAGTATAATCAAGCTTGCTTTGGGAGAAATTAACTGTGTCATTCCCACCTATTCTATAAGAACAGGGCAATTTGAAAAAGAAAATTCTTGATACTTTGCGCTGGTTTTAGTAATTTATGTCCGAAAATCTCACACAAACAGGTATGGGTACCTCTGGAAACTCTGTGTTTCTTTTTTGTGGTCATTGATTTCCAATGGTTGCGGGAAAAAATCGCAGAGGCTGTTTCCAAAGGTACCCATGCCTCGATCAAACCTAATGTTAAAGGAAGGGTTCACGTATGGCTAAACAGCTGCAGTTTAATGAGGAAGCACGCCGCTCGCTTTTCAGGGGAGTCGAAGTACTCTCAAGTGCGGTAAAGGTTACCTTGGGTCCCAAAGGACGAAATGTTCTTTTGGATAAAAAGTTCGGTGCTCCAACCGTAACAAAAGATGGTGTTTCGGTAGCAAAGGAAATCGAACTGGAAGATCCCTATGAAAACATGGGTGCCCAGCTTCTGAAAGAAGTTGCAACCAAAACCAATGATGTGGCAGGTGATGGTACCACCACAGCGACAGTTCTTGCTTACAGTATTGTAAAAGAAGGTATCAAGGCTGTTGCCGCCGGTAATAATCCCATGGGTGTTAAGCGGGGTATTGACCGGGCGGTGGAGCTCGCAGTAGGGGAAATCAAGAAAGCATCAAAAGAAATCAAAGACAAGGAAGAAATTTCCCAGGTTGCCTCTATTTCTGCAAACAATGACAAAGAGATTGGTCAGGAAATTGCGAATGCAATGGAGAAGGTTGGTAAAGACGGGGTTATTACCGTTGAAGAATCCAAGACCTTGGAGACCACCGTTGATTTTGTTGAGGGTATGCAGTTCGACCGGGGTTATCTCAGTCCTTACTTCGCAACCAACCGGGATACCATGACCACCTTGTTGGAGAATCCCTACATCCTCATCCATGACAAGAAAATTTCAACCATGAAAGATCTTCTTCCTGTGCTGGAAAAGGTAGCTCAATCGGGCAAGCCCCTCCTGATCATTGCAGAAGATGTGGATGGAGAAGCATTAGCTACCCTTGTTGTGAACAACATCCGGGGAACAATCAGTGTATGTGCAGTTAAGGCTCCGGGCTTCGGTGATCGCCGCAAGGCTATGCTGGAAGACATTGCTATTCTTACCGGAGGAACAGTAGTAAGCGAAGAATTGGGAATGAAGCTGGAAAATACCGATATTACCATGCTCGGCCAGGCAAAGAGCGTAAAGGTCGACAAGGAAAATACCACCATTATTAATGGCGAAGGTAAGGCTTCGGATATCAAGGATCGGATTGCCCAAATCAAGGCTCAGATCGAAGATACAACCAGCGAATACGACCGGGAAAGACTCCAGGAGCGGCTTGCTAAATTGGCCGGTGGTGTTGCAGTTATCAATGTTGGAGCTGCTACGGAAGTTGAGCTGAAAGAAAAGAAGCACCGGGTAGAGGATGCCCTTTCTGCAACCCGAGCGGCAATTGAAGAAGGTATCATTCCTGGTGGTGGTGTGACTCTGGTTCAAATTACCCCTGCTCTCACCAAAACCGACATTAGTTCCTATACCGAAGAGGAAAAAGTTGGTTTCAAGATTGTGCTTCGTGCCCTGGAAGAACCACTTCGGCAAATTGCCCACAACGCTGGTCTGGACGGAAGCATTTATGCTGACAAGGCCCGACACGAAAAGAAAGGCATTGGTTTCGATGCATACAACATGGAATGGGTGGATATGCTGAAAGCCGGTATTATTGACCCGGCTAAGGTTACCCGAAGCGCACTCCAAAATGCTGCTTCTATTGCCAGCCTGTTGTTGACCACTGAATGTGCAATTACCGACCTGCCATCCAAAGAAGAACCCGCAGCCCCCGGCGGCGGAATGGGAGGAATGGGCGGCGGAATGGGAATGATGTAATCAGTTCCCCTTTCGAGCAGCCATAAACGTTTCGTTTTTTTACAAAGGGTCACCGATTGGTGGCCCTTTTTTTCCTGTACAGGTCTGGCCTGGCCAGGAATTTTGTTCTGAGATAGAAAATTATGTATTCTATTAGAGAAAAGAAACGTGGTATGGTAGGTTCTTATCCCCGAACAGAAATGAACAAGGAGTACAGAAGAACATGGCACTGAAAAGAGAGGAATTTGCAGCTACCGTTGGGTATCAGGGTGCAACCGCGGTGGTTGACCGAAAACTGGTCCGGGTCATGAAGGGGCTTTCTGTTCCCGAAGCGCTGGAAAAGGGCATGTTCCGTCAGGGTTTTGCAGCTGCGCTGTATGAAAGTGAAATGAAAAACGATCCGGCGAGTATGGAGTACGCCCTGGACTTTCTGGGGAAAGAGTTCCGCCGACCCCTGAGTGCTGAAGATGCCAAGAGGTTACTGGGTATTCAGCGGGTACCAAGGGAAATTACCCGAACCATGAAGCTGTAAAACCCTAGTCCTTGACGGAGGGGTAAGGTTGTGCTACCGTTTCGCAAATATTTTACGAGGATGTAACCCATATGAATGGATTATTGAACAGTTATGCATTGCTCATGGCTCCGCCTGCAGGCGGTGGAGGTGCTGAGTCCATGCTCCCAACCCTTTTCACCTTCGGTGCGGTTTTTGCAATTTTCTACTTTTTAATCATTCGACCCCAGAACAAAAAGCAAAAAGAAACCCAAAGAATGCTTGGAACCTTGAAAAAAGGCGACAAGGTACAAACCATTGGGGGTATTCGGGGAGTTGTGGTTTCTGTAAAGGAAGACTCCATTGTTGTGAAGGTCGATGACAATGCAAAGCTCGAATTTGTTCGAAGCGCTATTTCCGGCATCATTGATGGAAAAGACGCTAAGGATACCAAGGAATCAAAAAAAGCTGCTGCTAACAAAAAAGATGAGGCAGAAGCAGAGGTAGCTGAATAAGCCGCTACTTCACACTAGTGGAGCTTCCTCGGTACTCAGTTCGTTCCCGGTAGCTACCGGGAGTGCTGGTGAGGCAGCCCCGCTGAAAAACACAAAAGCCCCCTTCTTAAGAAGGAGGCTTTTGGAGTCATTGTCTTCCGGGCTGACTGCTCAACCCGGCAAGCCCTGGCTTTATGGGAACTGGGTTCCCAATTTATCCCACGCTAAAGCGGAGTACACAGCATGAGCAAACGTTTGCGGTTTTTTGTTTTACTGCTGGTTCTCGGCATTGGGGTTGCGTTTCTGTATCCCACGGTGAACTGGTATTTCTTTGTTCCCGAGGATATGAAGGAAATTTCTTCGGGTACCCGGGATCAAGTCCGGATTTACGCCCAGGAAATGGCCAGTAAAGATGTTGCTGCCTTGTCGAGTTTAGCCAGTTCCGATCCTACACAGCCCCTTCCGGCTGAATTTGCCTATATTACCGAAACTGCACGGCAGAATATTCGGTTGGGAAATGGGTCAGTTCCAAGAAATTGGACGGTTGGCGACGTGGTTTCTGCCTTTCCCAGTAGAAACGACCTTGCAAGGGCTATGGAAGCCCATTACCGGGATGAGGTCCTTGGCCTGAAATCCCTGAAGAACCGGATCATACAACTAGGTCTGGATCTTTCCGGTGGAATGCGGGTTATTCTGGAGGCGGATGTACAAAGTCTTGCAGAAAGAATTGGTTCCATGCCCACCGATGCTGAACTTTCCGATGCCATTGATCTTGCCCTTGAAATATTGAACAACCGGATCGACCAATTCGGTGTAACCGAGCCTTCCATCCGGAAGGAAGAGGGAACCAATAGAATTATCGTAGAAATTCCCGGAGATACGGACCCCGAGCGGGTGAATGCTTTTCTCATGGGCCGTGGGAGTTTGAATCTTCAGTTGGTGGATCCCGAAGCCTTTAGCGAACTCCAGGGTTTTCTTGCTAACTACCGCGCCCGGTACAGTCTTGACTGGTTCCCCGGTTCGGATGAACAGCCTGATTTTATTCCTGCGGGTACCACAATTCGCCCCGTAGTCCAGAGGGATTCTTATGGTATAGACCAGGTTGTCTCTTACATAGTTACACGGGAAAATCCCGAATCCATTGTTGACGGGAGCTTTATCCGGGAAGCGGTTGTGGGAAGCGACAATATTACCGGTAGGCCAACCGTAAACTTTGTGCT
>SKVS01000056.1 GCA_007129335.1 Spirochaetaceae bacterium | reverse complement strand
GAATCCCTGGGCATTGAACCCCTGTCCGATCAGGCTGCCTCCTTTGCCATGGAGACCATGTACCTGCACTGGACCTTCATACCCTACGCCCTGTACGCCGTACCGACCATTGTTTTTGCCTTTGCCTACTACAATATGCGCCGGACCTTCAGCGTGGGTTCCCAAATTGGGCCACTTATGAGTGCAAATCGCCAGCAAAAGTTCAACGCGGGAATAGACGCAGTGGTTCTGTTCACCGTTGCTGCAGGTATTGCCGCATCCTTCGGAACCGCAGTCATGAACATTGGCGGTGGGCTGAATGCGGTATGGGGAATTGAAAACAGCCGGGGTCTGTGGGTAATTATAACCCTGGTGGGAACCGCTGCCTTCATTATCTCCTCGGGTACCGGTCTTATGAGGGGAATCCGCATTCTCTCCGATGTGAATGTTTACATTTACTATGTAATTATCGGTTTTCTGTTGATTTTTGGCCCCACGGTTTTCTCCTTTTCCCTGGGAACCCAGGCCCTGGGGGGATTTTTGGATAATCTTTTCAGCAAGGCCCTGTTCACCGGCGCATCCTCCGGGGATGGGTGGGCATCGGACTGGACCATGTTTTACTGGTCCAACTGGATGGCCTGGGCCCCGGTTTCCGCGGTTTTCCTTGCCCGTATTGCCTATGGCTACAAAATTAAGGAAGTGGTTACCATGAATTTTTTCATACCCGCTGTATTCAGCATGGTGTGGATGACCATCCTTTCCGGAGCGGCAATCAATTTCCAAATGACAGGTCAGGTGGATGTCCTGGCCCGAATGGCAGAGCAGGGTTCAGCTGCCGCATCCTACGCTGTTCTTGGACAGCTGCCCCTATCGGGCCTCATAATCGGATTGTATCTGGTTGCGGTCATGATTTCCTTTATTACCGCCACCGACTCAACAACCAACGCCATGGCCAGTATTTGCACCTCGGGTATTCAAAAGGGAAGCCAGGAAGCTCCCCTGTTTGTTAAAATATTCTGGGGTGCGGTCATTGGCGCGGTTTCCCTGGTCTTCATTACTGCCCTGGGCCTCGATGGAATCCGCATGATGTCCTACCTCGGCGGGTTTCCGGCCTTGTTCCTGGGATTTTTCAGCCTTGTTTCCCTTGTGTTGATTATGCGGAATCCCCGGAAGTTTGACAGTTTTTCCCCTGGGAAAGCTGAATCGGAGGAACCTGAAGCGGAGTAAATCAGTACGGGGTAATCTGCCCTGAGCCAGGGATATGGAACGGATTTGTTTGTGCTGGGTATAAGTCAGTCCATAAAAATATTTGATGCACATTATGGATAAATTGATTATCTAAGGTCTTACCACTGAAAAAAAACTCTACCATAAAAGCATAAAAAACTCCAAATTGATCTGCTTTTTATAGACCTCTGAACAATACTGTTTTATACTGCACCCAGGTGCCGGTTCAGTCCCACCAAAAAATCGAACCTTCCGTTTTATCAAACACGACCTCGGAATCCAGTCATACGGTCGCTACGTGGATGATTTTTGCCTGGTCCACCACGACCGTTCGTTTCTTGCTGGCCTGATTTCTTTTCCAATCAATCCCACAATTGTTTCGGTTGATCGAACGTGGTATACTAAGCTTGATTGTATAAAACAAGTTAAGATTTTTTCCGTTATTGCGAAAAGATACTTTAGATAATTATGAAATTACCTCTACTGTAGCCCATTCCTGGAGGATTAAATGGCAACTCCTACTATTACCCCTAATCAGATCATAGAGAAATTAAGGATAAAAAAGAAAGAATTTTCTGAAAAATATGGAGTTACACGACTTGCCCTATTTGGATCGTTTGCCAAAGATACTGCAAATTATCAGAGTGACGTCGATGTGGTTGTAGAGTTAAAAGAACCGGATATTTTTGCCCTGGTACATATTAAGGAAGAACTGGAAATGGAATTCATGCGTCCTGTTGATGTCATCCCGCTCTCAGACCAGTTAAATCCCTACCTAAAAAAACGCATTGCCATGGATGCCCTTTATGTATGATAAAGAATTGGTTCATGAAATAATTACCCAGATTTTGATTGCAATCAAGAGAATTGAACGGAGAGCTTCTGGAATTGTAAATGCAAATGATTTCCTGAGTTCTGATGAAGGATTGGATATGCTTGATTCGATTGCAATGATGTTAATTGCAATCGGTGAAAGTTGCAAAAATCTTGATAAAATCAGTGAGGGTACTATTTTCTCTCGATATCCTGCAATAGATTGGAGCGGTGTCAAAGGTATGAGAGATGTCCTAAGTCACCACTATTTTGATATTAATGCGGAGATAGTTCTCTCGGTCTGTAGAAATAAGATTCCTGAATTACATGAAGTTTTCAATTTGATTCTTGCTGATCATAGCTAATGTCTTCTTTTTTTGGAATCTTCATTCGCTAGAACCATATTCTCATTTTTTTTGTTTCAGATGACTCAGAATTATACCTCTGAATCATCAGCAAGTTCCCTGATTTCCTGCTCTGTCAGACCGGTAATTCGGCAGATCATCGGAATATCAAGTCCTTCATCCAGCATCTTGCAGGCATCCTCGTGGGCTTCCTGCTCCATCCCCCGTTTTCCCCCCGTTGTTCATTTTTATCTACAACTTGGAGTTACCAGATCCTTCAGATTGAACGGAATATTCCAGGGTCGGCTGCCATTGTACAGCAAAACCAGAAAACCAGCAGGGAACAATCAGCTGGTGCAGGTCAAATGTATTTCAATCCTAACAGAATAGTGCAATAAGCTTAGAGGAGTTCCTGAAACGGGGTCCTAAATGGTTCATTTCCCGGAAATGCCTTCACATATGCGTTAGTCTTGGAATCCCCTCTTGACCTACCATTTAAACCATACCATACTTATGGTATGGCAACAATGATCCATAGAACAACATTCACCTTAGACGATAGAACGATCCAAACGATTAAACAGTTAGCCTCTTTGTGGCAGGTTCCTCAGGCTGAGGTTATCCGTAGATCTGTTGCCTCGGCTGCCCATGAGCTTAACAGCCGTAAACAGGTAATTCAGAATTTGCGGGACTATTGGGAAGAGAATGTGAATCGAAATGACAACCAGAAACTGAATCAAAATAGCAAACAGGAACCGAAACAAAATTCCCCAATGTATGGTCCTCTTGAAAAATACTTGCTTGAAGCAGCTGAAGACCGAAAACAATGGCGAAGCTCAGAGTTGGGACTTACCACAGAATCCCATGGAGGCTCCGATGCTGAAGTTAAGCCAGAGGAAGATTTTCCATGATTTTTCTCGATACAAACTTTCTTATTCGATGTCTGATTAAAGAGTCCGAAGAAGCAAAAAAAGTTCTGATGTGGCTGAATAATGAGGACTCCTTAGCTACTTCCTGCATGTGCTGGTATGAGTTTCTCTGCTGTCCGGTAACTCAGCGTCAAAGTTCTTTAGTTTTATCGATTCTTGATAATCAGATCTACGATTTGACCGCTCACACAAGTCAGATTGCAGCCCAATTATGGAATGCTGCAGGCAGAAATCGTGGGTTAAAAATCGATGTTCTTATAGCTGCCAGTGCACTGGAACACAATGCCCTGCTGGCAACGTCGAACATTTCGGATTTTGAACCATTTGTTCCCTTTGGGCTGAAGCTGGTTTAGACCTTTCCAACAGTGCCGAAGGCCTCCATGCAGCCCGGTCCGCTGTCCTTACCCAGCTGGCTCTGGAGCATTTAACCCGGGCCGAGCATTGGTTGGTGCTTCAGCTGCAGGTGCTACAACGCTGCCACCGGTCTCTTCTGATTTGTCTGATTTGATTTCTACCAGAGACTTTGAGCGGTTGGTTCGCCAAAGACAAACCCAACTGCAGACCTTTCAGCCAGCCAAACCCTAACAGGCAGGTGATTTACTGGTCCGCCAATTAGCTGTCGGGCTTGTTGGAAAGAATGTCCGTGTCCACCAGGTAACTTATTGTTACCGCCCATGCCTTGCAGCCTCCCAAGCCCAATGTTGTACTGCAACAAATCAGTGGCCAGTAGTACGATGTGTTCCGCACCGTGGGCGATGTGGTGGCCCGCACCCGGGGCTTTTCCGAGAAACCTCGGTAGCTGCAGAAACCGGGCCTTCAGCTGATGGAACTTGAGCTTCCAAATCCACAGTTAATTGTTTCAGATACTCCCTGATAAGATTATTCAGGGAGGTCTGGTGTCTGCGGGCGTAATCCCGGGCTTTGTTCCCTGGTCAAAGGTTGCTACCTCGTTTATCAAAGAAGTCTGTGTTGGGTTTTTCTTTGGCTGGTATGGCTGTTCTTGTATTCTGATTGGGAGGTTTCCCTGCTTTGCCCAGGCCTGGTTGGAACCTTCATCTGCAGATTGGGTAAGACGAATGTTAAAACTACAATCGTTTTTGCGTGTAAATGCCTTGATTTTGCGAATATAATACACGAAACGGTGGTACGATAATTACTATACACTATAGGAGGTCGTATATGCGGACATCTTTTATTATTTTGTTGTTACTAATTGTACCTTTTGGCATGTTTGCAGGGGGGGCGAGAGAAAGCGCTGCTGACCAAAAGGAAATCGTTCTGAATTGGCCGACCATCTGGGTAGGCCAGGATGCAAAAGCCAATATGGTTGAACAGTTGGTTAATGAATTTAATCAAGCAAATGCGGGAAAAATAAGGGTTAATATTCAACCTTCGCCGGATTACGATGGATACAGAGACGTTATATCCACCTCTATTGCTGCCGGGCAGGTTCCTGATCTTTTTGTATTCGGGGTGCAACCAACATCCTTCAGCTGGTACGAATCTGACTTACTTATGGACTTTACTGAAGATTTGCAAGGTTCCTGGGGAAATCAATTTGTTGAAGGTGCTATCCTCGCAGCTACAAGAAACGGGAGAGTTAAGTCAGTACCATTTGAATCTGCTTTAACTCCCATCTGGTATAACGAAGAACTTTTCCTTAAAGCAGGGATAAACCAATTCCCCACAACCATAGACGAATTTTGGGAAGCCACCGAAAAATTAAAGGCAGCAGGAGTCGTTCCAATGAGCCAAATGACCGGTGGTACTAATGCATGGACCTCCCAATTATGGTATTCCCATATAATGGCTAACCTTGGAGGTCCAACTGTTTGGAGTCGACCCCTGAGTGATCCATTGTACGTAAAGGGACTGGAAGTTTTGAACCAGATGTATTCAGACGGCAATACAACCCGAGATGCCGTAGGAGCTGATGCTGGGGCATCCGGGGGTCATTATCAAGCCCAAAGAACCGCAATGTTTTCTAATGGACCCTGGTATATCGGGAATATACGTACAAATGCTCCGGCAGCCTACGCGAATACCCGGTTAGCAAACTTTCCTGGTCCTGGGACGTATCAAGGCGGCCAAGTTGGCTCACCCCTCTCAAACATTGCTGCTGCGAACACAAATGATCCGGCTAGAAGAGAAGCAGTAATTACCTTCCTGAAATGGATGACCGAGCCGATGAATGTGGCGCGTATTTCCCTTGATTCCGGCTCGCTGTTTTCCGTTCGATTTACCATTCCCCAAGGGGCACAAATTGACCCCTTACAGCAGAAGTTTCTTGAAATTAACAGTAATGCTGCATTTATTGTGGATTATTTTGGTGCAACCGTAACTACCGATGTTATGGCAGAATTTGGACAAGCTATCGGCGGTATGGCCATTGGCCATGTAACCCCTGAACAGGCAATGGCTCAGATCCGTGCGGTAGCTGGACCTGACCGCTAACTCCGCTACCTTATTTACTTCTTTCTTACCCACCCATTATGGGTGGGTTTTTTTGTCAGACAAGCGGACGAATGCTTAGGACATTACACCTCAGGTGTCCCTGGGTAACTCCCAATCCCATGGCACCATGGAGCAGGGGTGCTTCATCGTCCTGCACATCAATAATTAATGTTGAATTGATGAAACACTGTATTGTTTGGTTCATAACCCGGACACTGAGTGAGTATTTTTCATTGTATTGCCAGTTGAAAGGGGACTCCTGGAGGACCTTGTCTTGATCTAGTCTTTTTATAAGTTGAATTTTTGGTTCGCTTTTTGTTTGTTTGATTTTTGTTTGATTGACTTTTGTTTGATCATT